>DJXY01000129.1 GCA_002449915.1 Oribacterium sp. UBA6992 | reverse complement strand
AATGAGTATGTCGGCAGGATCGGTGTCGGAAAAGTCAGCAACGGATCAATAAAGATCAATCAGGACGTTACGATCGTCAATCATCATGAACCCGATAAACAAAGAAAAGTAAAGGTTTCCGCACTGTATGAATATGACGGACTGAACAAGGTTAACGTCAAGGAAGCTACTGTAGGTTCAATAGTGGCCATATCAGGTATTTCCGATATTCATATCGGGGATACGATATGTGATCCGGAATTTCCCGAGCCTATTCCTTTCCAGAAAATCTCGGAGCCTACCATCTCGATGAATTTCATGGTAAACGACTCACCTCTTGCAGGACAGGAAGGCAAGTTTGTGACATCAAGGCACCTGCGTGAGAGACTGATGCGTGAACTTAACACCGACGTTTCTCTTCGCGTTGAAGAAACCGATTCAACGGATTGTTTTAAGGTTTCGGGAAGAGGAGAACTTCATCTGTCGGTCCTTATAGAGAACATGCGGCGTGAAGGCTATGAGTTTGCGGTCAGCAAGGCGGAGGTTTTGTACCGTCAGGACTCAAAAGGACGTAAATGTGAGCCGATGGAGATCGCCTATATAGATGTCCCGGAAAGCTATGCGGGAAATGTCATAGAAAAACTCGGATCACGTAAGGGAGAACTTCAAAACATGATGCCGATAACCGGAGGCTACCAGAGACTGGAGTTTTCAATACCGGCAAGAGGCCTTATCGGATATCGCGGGGAGTTTATGACCGATACGAAAGGTGAAGGGATAATTAACACTATCTTTGACGAATATGCTCCGTATAAGGGGGATATACAGTTCAGAAAACAGGGCAGTATCATAGCGTTTGAATCCGGGGAATCGGTTACTTACGGACTGTTCCAGGCGCAGGAGAGAGGAGTATTGTTTATCGGGGCAGGAGAGAGGGTATATGCCGGTATGGTAATAGGCCAGACCGGGAAACCTGAGGATGTGGAGATCAATGTTTGCAAGAGCAAGCATTTGACAAATACCCGTGCATCGGGATCAGACGATGCCTTAAGGCTTTCGCCTCCCAAAATCCTTTCGCTTGAACAGGCACTTGAATTTATTGATACCGATGAGCTTCTGGAGGTTACTCCGGAGAATCTGCGTATCCGTAAAAAGATCCTTGATCCTGTACTTAGAAAGAGAGCAGGGTTTGCCAGAAAACAAGGCTGATTAAAATAATAGAAATCTGCAGGAGACCGCAAATTCCGGTCGCCTGCATTTCAATATTTGTGTATAATACAATAAAAAGTTTCTAAGATATTTATCGGACTTGTTCCGAAATATGGAGGATTTCATGGCACTTTTTAAAGGAGCAGGAGTAGCTCTTATTACTCCATTTGAGGCTGATGGTTCTGTGGATTATGATGTACTCACCCAACTGATCGAGGAACAGATTGCCGGAGGAACCGATGCGATTATCGCTTGTGGAACTACCGGAGAAGCTTCTACTATGAGTGAGGAGGAACACATGGAAGTGGTCCGCTTCATCATAAACAAAGTAAACCATAGGATTCCGGTCATTGCAGGAACCGGTTCAAACTCTACCGAGACAGCGGTCAAGCTGTCTAAAGAGGCTGAGGAGTATGGTGCTGATGGTGTATTGCTTGTTACTCCATATTACAATAAGGCAACACAGGGTGGATTGATTCAGCACTATACAACCATTGCAAAGGCGATTTCCATCCCATGTATCCTTTATAATGTACCGTCGAGAACCGGTGTAACGATTCAACCGGAAACCATGGCATATCTCTATAATAATGTAGATAATATTGCCGGTATGAAGGATGCAACCGGAAATATTTCCATGACCACAAAGCTTATGACGATGGTGGATCGTGATTTTATGCTTTACTCCGGAGATGATGACGAGATTGTACCGATTCTTGCTGTCGGCGGTTCGGGTGTAATTTCTGTGCTCTCTAATGTTGCTCCGAGAGAGACGCATGAGATCTGTCAGAAATGGTTTGACGGAGATATTGAGGGATCTTTACAGGCGCAGCTCAAGGCATATCCTCTGATCAAGGCGCTGTTTAACGAAGTGAATCCGATCCCTGTCAAGGCTGCAATGAACCTGCAGGGTAAGAAGGTTGGAGGGCTGAGACTTCCGCTCACAGAAGCAGAAGACAGCACGAAGCAGCTGCTGGAAAAAGAAATGGCAAAGTACGGCATTTTATAAAAACCGGTAAGGCGGATGATTAATCTGAATCATCCGCCTTACTTGGTATTTACATTAAAGGAGAAATACATGGTAAAAATTCTGCTCAATGGTGCACTTGGCGAGATGGGTAAAAATGTTCGTCTCTGTGCCGGAAACATGGAGGATGTGGAAATTGTCGGCGGAGTCGACCGGGAGGAAAGACTCGATGATCCAAGTATTGGATACCCGGTATACGCATCCTTTGCTGATGTAAAAGAGGACTTTGATGTCATTATAGATTTCTCGGTCGCAAAAGCCGCAGATCAGCTGTTGGATTTTGTATCAAAAGTTAAGAAGCCATTGGTGTTTTGCACTACAGGATTGTCGGAAGCGCAGCTTCGTAAAACAGAAGAAGTTTCGGCATCGGTTGCCATACTACGCAGTGCCAATATGAGTCTTGGAGTCAATCTCCTTCTGGATCTCGTGGCAGAAGCTGCCAGGAAGCTGTATAGCAAGGGCTTTGATATTGAGGTTGTCGAGCAGCATCACCACAGAAAAAAAGACGCACCATCCGGAACCGCTCTGGCGCTTGCAGATGCTGTGAATGAAGCTCTGGATCATCAGCTCACGTATGTCTATGATCGTTCGACGAGAGATGAAGCCAGACCGCATGATGAAATCGGAATCAGTTCTGTGCGCGGCGGCTCCCTACCGGGAGTTCATGATGTGATCTTTGCCGGAGAGGACGAGGTGATCACATTCAATCATACCGCATACTCCAGATCTATTTTTGCTAACGGAGCTCTCAATGCAGCCAAATTTTTAAAGGACAAGGGTCCCGGAATGTATTCCATGAAGGATGTAATTGCCTGAAAAGAAAGGAGACTATATGGCAGACCAGCACAATCGTTACACAAGCCCTCTTACCGGACGTTATGCATCAGATGAAATGCAGTATATCTTTTCACCGGATAATAAATTCAAAACCTGGAGAAAGCTCTGGATCGCGCTTGCAGAGACAGAGCATGAGCTTGGACTTAACATTACCGAGGAACAGATCGAGGAACTGAAACAGCATCAGGACGATATCAATTACGAGGTTGCCGAGGCAAGGGAGAAAGAAGTCCGGCATGATGTTATGAGCCATGTCTATGCATATGGCGTAGAGTGTCCTAAGGCAAAGGGAATTATCCATCTTGGCGCGACATCCTGCTATGTAGGAGATAACACAGATATCATTATTATGCGGGAAGGGCTCAGACTGGTCCGTAAAAAACTGATTAATGTTATCAATGAGCTTTCCAAGTTTGCTGTAGAATACAAGGATCTGCCGACGCTCGCATTTACGCATTTTCAGCCGGCGCAGCCGACGACCGTGGGTAAGAGAGCAACGCTTTGGCTCAATGATCTTGTGATGGATCTTGAGGATCTCGAGTACGTACTTCATTCGCTTAAGCTCCTTGGGTCAAAGGGAACCACAGGTACTCAGGCAAGCTTCCTGGAGCTTTTTGACGGAGATCATGAAAAGTGCCGGAAGCTAGATCAGATGATTGCGGAAAAGATGGGCTTTGATGCATGCTATCCGGTTTCCGGGCAGACTTACTCCAGAAAGGTGGATTTCCGTGTACTGTCAATACTTGCCGGGATCGCGCAGTCTGCACATAAATTCACCAATGATATCCGTATGCTGCAGCATATGAAGGAGGTGGAGGAGCCGTTTGAGAAGCATCAGATCGGTTCCAGCGCGATGGCATATAAGCGGAATCCGATGCGCTCCGAGCGTATCGCGTCCCTGTCGGATTATGTTATGTCAGATCTCATGAATCCGATGCTGGTTGCTTCTACGCAGTGGTTTGAGCGTACACTGGATGATTCTGCTAATAAGAGACTATCCGTACCGGAGGGATTTCTTGCCATTGATGGTATCCTGGATCTGTACCTTAACGTGGTAGATGGACTTGTAGTATATCCTAAAGTAATACATAAGCATCTTATGGCGGAGCTTCCGTTTATGGCAACGGAAAACATCATGATGGATGCGGTAAAAGCCGGCGGTGACAGACAGGAACTGCATGAGAGAATCCGTGAGCTTAGTATGCAGGCAGGCAGGACAGTGAAGGAAGAGGGTAAAGATAATAATCTGCTTGAGCTTATTGCAGCTGACCCGAGCTTCCATCTTTCACTGGAGGATCTGAAGGCATCCATGAAACCGGAACGTTATGTTGGACGGGCACCGGAGCAGGTAACAGAATTTGTGGATGAGGTTGTGAAACCGATTCTTGATAGGAACAGGGAGCTTCTGGGACTTACCGCAGAGATCAAGGTCTGATCTCAGAAGTTGTGATGTACATTTTTACAATTCTTTGGAATCGTAAATTTATGTTTAAAGCCGCAGGTAGTTCCTGCGGTTTTTTGTAATGGTTTTTCTAATGTCTCTTGAAAAACCGAGGGCATTCCTTTATACTTTAAATGCTTGCGGAGATGGAGGAACAGCATGAATTTAAAACGACTACTTGCGAGGATTGCGCTTGCATTCATTTTAGTACTTCTTGTACTGCTTCTTTACTCTGCATTTACCGGCAGGACGCAAATGCTTCTTGCGCTTCTTTTTTGTCTGATTGTTGTTCCGGTACTGATTTATGTTTTTATCTGGTTCACCGATCTGATGAGAAGAAAATAATATTTTCAGGTTTTCAAACCACGAATCCGGCGCCGTCCGTGAGCTGAAAAGGTGGGGAGAAATCGACAGTCTTGAGGCTGTATTTTAGGAGGATTTCAATGGTTCGTGCAATTGTAGGAGCTAACTGGGGCGATGAAGGTAAAGGCAAGATCACTGATATGCTTGCAGAGCAGTCAGATATCATCGTGAGATTTCAGGGTGGTGCCAATGCCGGTCATACGATCATTAATGATTATGGCCGCTTTTCTCTGCACCTTCTGCCTAGTGGAGTATTTTATCAGCATACTACTTCTGTCCTTGGCAATGGCGTTGCACTCGATATAGAAAAATTCATCAAGGAGCTGAAATCTCTTGTGGATGCCGGCGTGCCGACTCCAAAGATTCTGGTTTCCAATCGTGCGCAGGTTATGATGCCCTATCACGTATTGTTTGATTCTCTTGAGGAAGCGAGACTTGCCGGAAAATCCTATGGTTCCACCAAATCGGGTATCGCACCGTTTTTCTCGGATAAGTTTGCCAAGATCGGACTCCAGGTCAATGAGCTTTTTGACGAAGATGTCCTCACGGACCGTTTACATAAGGTTGTTGAAATTAAAAATGCAATCTTAAGAGAGCTGTATCATCAGCCGGAGCTTAAGTATGAGGATCTCCTTGAGGAAATGCACCGCCAGAGAGATCTTATCGCGCCGTATCTTGCAGATACATCTAAGTTTTTGAGAGAGGCACTTAAAGAGGGTAAAACGGTTTTACTTGAGGGTCAGCTTGGTACGATGAAGGATCCGGATCATGGTATTTATCCGATGGTTACTTCATCCTCTACTTTGGCAGCCTACGGCGCTGTTGGTGCAGCTATCCCGCCATATGAAATCAAGGATATCATTGCCGTAACAAAGGCATATTCCTCCGCCGTCGGAGCTGGTGATTTTGTTTCGGAGCTTTTTGGCGAGGAGGCAGAGGAGCTTAGGAAAAGAGGCGGTGATAAGGGCGAATATGGCGCAACTACCGGACGCCCAAGAAGAGTCGGCTGGTATGATGCAGTGGCATCCAGATACGGATGTCAGATGCAGGGTGCAACGGAAGCAGCACTTACCGTACTGGATACGCTCGGATATCTTAAGGAGCTTAAAATCTGCACCGGATATGAAATTGATGGTAAGGTTACAAAGGATTTCCCTGTAACTCCGCTGCTTAATAAAGCAAAGCCTGTTTATGAAACTCTGCCGGGATGGAATTGCGATATCCGTGGTATTACAGAGTATGATAAGCTTCCTGTGGAATGCAGAAATTACGTTGATTTCATCGAGCGGGAGATTGAAACACCGATCACTATGGTTTCCAATGGTCCTGAGAGACATGCAATTCTCAGAAGAACTCCGAAGATCTAAGCTACTTTCCATATCATGCAATATTGGTATGTATAAGAAGTCAACAAATAATATAAAAAACAGCAGGGCCGGCGATGGTTCTGCTGTTTTCTTTTGACATTGAAATAACAAACTTGTATAATATTTAACAAGAGAAGTTGATTTAAGAGGTGCAGAACGATGGCTAAAAAAGAAATTTCACAGGGTGTTATTTTACGACTTCCAAGATATTACAGATATCTTGAGGATCTTATGGATCAGGGCGTGGAGAGGATTTCATCCAATGAACTTAGCAAGCGGATGAAGCTCACCGCATCTCAGATCCGGCAGGATCTTAATAACTTTGGCGGCTTTGGACAGCAGGGATACGGATACAATATTAAAAATCTGCATGATGAGATTGCCAAGATTCTTAATATTGACAAAGATCATAATATGATCATTATCGGTGCAGGACATTTGGGACAGGCACTTGCCAATTATACCAATTTCCGTAAAAGAGGCTTTTTGATTAGGGCAATCTTTGACAAAGATCCAACGTTGATCGGAAAAAAGGTCGGGGATGTAGAAATTCATCCTATGGAGGATATCGATTCCTTTGTAAAAGATAACGCGATCAAAATGGCTGCCGTTTGCATCCCAAAGGAACCGGCGGTAAAGGTGGTAGAGCAGTTAATTGCAGACGGTGTTGTCGGTATTTGGAATTTTGCACATGTGGAT
>DJXY01000082.1 GCA_002449915.1 Oribacterium sp. UBA6992 | reverse complement strand
CGGTGATACCGCTCAGGTTGGTCCGCAGATCGCGGAGAAGCTTGGCCTTCCACAGGTAACCTATGCTGCAGACATCAAGAAGGATGGAGATGTATTAAAGGTAAAGAGAATGCTGGAGGATGGCTATATGGAGGTCGAGGTTAAGACTCCATGTCTGATCACCTGCATTAAGGAATTAAACAATCCGCGGTATATGACAGTTAAGGGAATCTTTGACTGCTTTGATAAGCCTATCACGGTACTGGATTACAATGCGTTGAAGGATGAGCCTCTGATTGAGCCGGATACCATCGGACTTAAGGGCTCCCCGACCAATATCTTTAAGTCATTTACACCGCCTCAGAAGGGACAGGTAGAGATGCTTGAGGGTGGAGCTGAAGAAGCGGCCAAGGCGCTTGCCGCTAAGCTTGCAAAAAAGCATGTAATCTGATGGCTATACACGGGTAATACAGAAAGGAAAAGATATGGCTTATAATAGTGCAAATATCGAGGAATTTCATGATATCTGGGTTTTCTGCGAGCAGCGTGACGGCAAGCTTCAGAACACAGATTTTGAATTGATCAGTGAAGCCAGAAAGCTCGCAGATCAGAGAGGCTCAAAGCTTGTTGGTGTACTGCTTGGCGATCATGTCGAGGGTATTGCCAAGGAGCTGGGCGGATATGGTGCAGATAAGGTTATTGTCTGCGATGATCCATCCCTTAAGGTTTATACAACAGATGCATATGCTAAGGTGCTTTGTGATGTTGTCATGGATAAGAAGCCTGAGGTGCTGCTGATTGGTGCAACGACCATCGGACGTGACCTTGGACCGAGATGCGCAGGCAGACTCCATACCGGATTAACCGCTGACTGCACACATCTGGATATTGATATGAACACGTATGTGCAGTTCCTGCGAGATGCTTCGACAATAGATGTAGATTCTCAGAACTTTGATATGGCAGATACCAATCTTAAGATGACACGTCCTGCATTTGGAGGTCACCTGATGGCAACCATTATCTGCCCGAGATTCCGTCCGTGCATGTCTACTGTGCGTCCGGGCGTTATGAAAAAGGCAGAATTTGATCAGGCAAAGGCAGACGCATGCGAAGTAGAGATGTATCCGGTGCACATTTCCGCGGATGACCTTAAGACCAAGGTACTGGAGGTGGTAAAATCCACCAAGAAGACGGTAGATCTCGTAGGTGCAGACATCATAGTTGCTGTTGGTATGGGTATCAGCAAGGATGTGGAAAAGGGTAAGAAGCTTGCCGAGGAGCTTGCCGAAGCACTTGGCGGTGGTGTTGTAGCCGGTTCCAGACCTACGATTGAGAACGGCTGGCTTACCGAGGATCGTCAGGTTGGTCAGACCGGTAAGACCGTACATCCTAAGATTTATGTGGCACTTGGAATTTCCGGTGCGATTCAGCATAAGGCAGGTATGCAGGACTCAGATCTCATCATTGCAGTGAACTCCAACTCTGCCGCACCGATTTTTGAGGTTGCGGATTATGGTATTGTCGGAGATCTCTTTGATGTGGTTCCTAAGATGATTTCTGCAATCAACGAAGCCAAGACCGCAGAATAAGGTGAGACAAATACCCTCCATAAATTGTACTTTAGGAAAGTATCGTAAAGTTTTTCTTGTGAACTTGCCAAAAAGTTTTATACTAACGATGATGGCTGCCTGAACATCACGGGAGGGCATGATACTAAAGATGCAACATGATACATGGAGGGTATTCCAATGACTGAATTTAAGCCTGTTAAGGAAGGTAAGGTTCGTGAAATCTATGATCTTGGCGATCAGCTTGTAATGGTGGCAACAGATCGGATTTCTGCATTTGATGTCATTCTCAACAATCAGATTACGGATAAGGGCAAGGTGCTGACGCAGATGTCCAAGTTCTGGTTTGATCTTACCAGGGATGTGATTCCGAATGATCTGATCTCTGTAGATGTTAAGGATATGCCGGAGTTTTTCCAGAATGAAAAATTTGAGGGCAGATCCACTCTGTGTAAGAAGCTTACCATGATCCCGATTGAATGTATCGTGCGCGGCTATATCACCGGATCCGGATGGGAAAACTACAAAAAGGATGGAACCATCTGCGGTATGAAGCTGCCGGAGGGACTGGTAGAGTGCCAGAAGCTACCGGAGCCGCTGTATACTCCATCGACCAAGGCTGAGCTTGGAGACCATGACGAAAACATTAATTTTGAGCAGTCGATTGATGTGCTGGAAAAGGTTTTTCCGGGACGCGGTAAGGAGATTGCTTCCAAGATTAAGGATGCAACGATTGCCGTATATAAGAAGTGCGCGGATTATGCACTTTCCAAGGGCATTATCATTGCTGATACAAAGTTTGAGTTTGGTCTTGATGAGGATGGCAATGTCATTTTGGCAGATGAGGTGCTGACCCCGGATTCTTCTCGCTTCTGGAGACTGGATCAGTATAAGGAAGGACAGGGACAGTCATCCTTTGACAAGCAGTATGTAAGAAACTGGCTGAAGGCTAATCCGGATAATCATGCGACACTGCCGCAGGAGGTTGTTGACAAGACTGCGGAGCTCTATCGTGAAGCATATCATATGCTGACCGGCAAGACGCTTTGATCCTAAGCTTTAGGGTGAAACTGCTTTAGCTTCTTTGTACGGAACCCATAGTAATTTACAATACCAATTTAAAACATAAATTGCAGTTTTTTAAAACGCGCATTTTTAAAAAGTGAGGGTGGGGAAACCTGCTCTCATTTTTTTGTATTTTATAAAATGCCATGATTGAAAAGCGTCGATTTCCAAAGTATAGTGTTTTTGTAGATAGTATCGGGCGTTTCCCAGCTTGATCGGGATGTGCCTGTCCAGGATGCGTTAAGGGGGATAATACACCATGGATCAGGGCAAAAAAGTCGAAAAAAAGGTTGAGTATGTCGAGCTTTTTTATGATCTTATTTTTGTATACAGTCTGCGTACGATCAATGCGCTATTTCATGACGTTGAGGGCTTTCCACCGCTGGGACTGATTGCTACTTTTTTATTTTTAACGGTAGTCATCCTGCAGGTCTGGTACAATACAACCATGTTTTTTAACCGTTATGGGCGGAAGTCACTGCGTGATTATATCAGTATTTTTATCAACATGTACCTCCTGTACTATATGGCGGATGGAGCCAACAGTGAGTGGCTGAATCATTATATCCGATACCATGGAGCATGGGGACTGATTATGCTGAATCTTGCGTATCGTAACTGGGATAAGATGTATTTTGGCACACATCTTGACGAGCTGGATCACCGGATCCTCCGGTCCAATTGTATTACCATGCTTGTGGAGGCGGTAATTATCCTTTTGTCCATACCGATCCATCAGCTTACCGGAATCGTTGTTTCGCCTGTGGCACTTATTTTTGGTTATATAGCCAAGGCTCTGGAGCACAGGCTCTATCGGCAGCGGTCTGTCGACTTTCCGCATCTGTCCGAGAGATGTCTCCTGCTTGTGATTCTTACCTTTGGAGAAATGATTATAGGCATTTCCTCATTTTTTACAGAGCAACAAAGCCTGATCCATAACGTCATGGCGTTTCTGATTGTGATCGGTATGTTCCTCCTTTACGGCTTCTTTTATGATAACGTACTGGATCATAACCGTAATACATCGGGACTTGGTTATCTCACGATTCATGTTGCTCTGATCCTGGCGATTAACTCTACAACCATTGCCCTGGAGCTTGTGGCAAGGGCTTCGGAGGGGATGGTGGAGTTTCAAAAGTCGCTGTTTCTTGTGCTGACTATGGCTGCCTACTACTGCCTGATTCTCTTAACGGAGCAGTACTGCAAGCCGGCGTTCCATAAAGACGGACAGTTTATCGGTATTGTATTCAGTATCCTTCTGATGTATGCCCTGTTTATGCTGCTGGGCGGCAATAGCATGATTGTGGGAGGACTGGCAACCATTATCATGGTGTATGGAATTCTGATTTTTGCAATTCATACGCACAAAGGACGTTTAAAAAAGCTTCAGTTCGGTGGTTATCTGGAGTAATCCGGCAGAGCTCCGGCAGGTTGTGTCTCAGGAGTCATCTTGTCGACCTTGCCACGCTAAGTAAAGCATAGTATAATCAAGTACAAATGTTTGCATGATGAGCGAGGCAGGAATTATATTTATGAAACTGATTCATACGGCGGATCTGCATCTTGACAGCAGGATGACGGGAAACCTTACAGAAGAACAGGCAGAGGTGAGACGACAGGAGCTGCTTCATACCTGGATGTCTCTTATGGAGTATGCCGGGAAGTATAAGGTACGTGCAGTTCTCATTGCCGGAGATATGTTTGATTCTGCGGCGGTGAGCCGTACTACGATGCAGACAGTGCTGGACTCGATCCGGCATCATCCGTACATTGCCTTCTTTTATCTGAGAGGAAATCACGATGAGGACAGCTTCTTAAATCTCCTGGAGGAGAGGTCTCGCAATCTCTTTACGTTTGACAGAAAATGGAAAAAATACCGGCTTTCGGACAGGATTGTCATTGCAGGACGGGAGCTTCCGGAGGAGATGCCGGAACCGCTCGCAGACGGACTTGTCTTGCGGAAGCAGGATTGTA
Organism: Oribacterium sp. UBA6992; assembly: GCA_002449915.1. GTDB lineage: Bacteria > Bacillota > Clostridia > Lachnospirales > Lachnospiraceae > Oribacterium. The sequence goes on along the minus strand of DJXY01000082.1, from coordinate 3,912 downwards.
ATATTGTCATGCTGCATGGAGAAGTAACGGAGTATCATGCAGGCTCCGGCGCAGGTGCTCAAGTTAAAAACGTCTCGGCGCCTCGGATTTCACTTACAGATTTAAGAAACAGAAATATTGACTATCTGGCGCTTGGACATATCCATCAGCCCTGTGAGGGACAGCTTGACGGGAGAGGAACCTGGTGCTATGCCGGCTGCCTTGAGGGACGGGGATTTGATGAGTGCGGCAGCAGGAGCTTTGTGCTGCTTGATGTAAATGAGACCTCCGGAGTCATGTCTCGTCAGAGAGTGGATATCGCGTCCCGTCATTACTGGTCGTTGAATGTTTCCGTTACCGGGGATGAAACGAGTGAAGCCATGGCAGGAAGCATTCGCACGGCACTGATGCGTCCTGAATATCAAGAGCGGGATCTCTATCAGATTACGCTTACGGGTGAGCTGGAGATGGATGCGGATAAAAATATGACCTATCTTAGGACGGCGTTTGCGGGGAGAGGCTTTTTTGTCAGAATCATGGATGAAACAAGGCTATCTCTGCACCCGGAGAGGTTTCAGAACGACAAGAGTCTTAAGGGGGAGTTTGTGAGATCGGTTATGGGAGACAGCAGGCTTCCGGATGACGCCAAAGCAGAGGTGATTGAGATGGGAATCCGCCTCCTGAGAGGGGAGAGCCTATGAAGCTCATCAGTTGTCATATTGCAAATTTCGGGCGGCTCCATGATCTGGATCTCTCCTTTACGGATGGACTGAATACCTATCTTAAGGAAAACGGTGCCGGTAAAAGTACGCTTGCCGCGTTTATCCGGGTTATGTTTTACGGTCTGTCCGGTGAGAGGAAGACGGAGGAGAGTGAAAATGACCGGAAAAGATACATGCCCTGGCAGGGAGGTGTGTTTGGTGGTCAGCTGACATTTACGACACGTACTAAGTCCTATCGTATTGAGAGAGTCTTTGGAGAGCGTAAAAGCCAGGACCGGTTTACTCTTTACAATGCGGAGACGAATCTCGCATCTCAGGATTATACGGAAAATATCGGAGCGGAATTATTTCAGATGGATGAGGAATCATTCCGTAATACAATTTTTATCGGGCAGCAGGCAGTGGCATCCTCTGTGACCTCAGATATCCATGCAAAGATCGGAAATGTGGAGGCGGATGCGGATGATATGGGTCAGTATGCCCGGGTTTCCGCGAAACTCAGGGATGAAATCAACGCCGTTTCTCCGAACCGGCGTACCGGAAGCATCTTCCGGCTAAGGCTTGAGCTTGAGAAGCTCGAGGGGGAATTGAAGCCGCAGAAGGAGCTTGAGGCACGGATGGAGCATGCCGGCAGCACGCTTTGCAAGGCGAGAGAGCAAAGTATTAAGCTAAGCCGGGATATTGAGGAAATACAAAGACGCTTCCAGGCATTGTCCCGGTATCAGGACCTGGCGTCTGAGAAGGCGCAGTATGATCGCATCCGGGAGGATATCGAGGAGCTTCGTGCGGAGCTTGAGGCTGATCTTGAGAGATGCTTTAGCGGTGCGGATTCTGAAATGTCAGAGGAGGATAAACTCCGGCAGGCTTCGATTGAGCTCAACCGGCTTACACAGACATTTGAACATGGATTCCCTACAGAGGAGGATCTCCAACAAACGGAAAAGGAGCTGCTCAGGGTCCGCTTTTTAAATGAGAGAGAACGAAAGCTCCTGCAAGAATATAAGCATAGTCCCGGAAAAAAGCTTTCAATCTATCGACTGCTGCCTGGCGTACTCCTTGTGATGGCGGGCATCGTGCTGCTGGTTCTAACGTCTCAGCCTATGCCGGGAGCTCTAGTACTGGGCATAGGTATTGTATCCATGCTTCTTGGAGCGGCTTCCCATCCTGCTTCCGGAGTCAATGAAGATATTTCGGAAAGAGAAACCAGGATTTCCCATGAGATTGCACGGCTCAATGGCAAAGTCAATCGCTTCCTTGGCGGGTTTTATCCGGATTTTGACTATCCCGGGGCAGAACAGGAGGAGCTTGAAACGGGAGACACCGGGGAGGATGAGCTGGAAAGGAGGCATCCTAACCGCTTTGTACTGCTGCGTAAGCTTGGACGCGATCTGATCCGCTATCATCGGCTGAGTGACCTGAATGTATGTGAGCAGAAGCTTTACCAGAAAACAAGAGAAAGGGATTCCTTTGAGGAATCGCATGATGTATCGCGCTATGCCGGGCTTAAAAAGCCTGCAGGAGAGACCGAATCGCTGGCAGGACTCAGCAGGATTCTTACCGCGACGACGGAACAACGCAATCATGCAGCGGATGTGATCCGTGCCACAGGGGGAGAGATCACAGAGCTTCAGCAGAGGCTTACGGAGCTCTCGGAAAAGGAAAGGACATATCAGGCAAAAAAAGGAGAGCTTTCAGAGCTGGAAAAGCGATATGCACTGCTGGTGCTTACCCGGGATCATCTTGCGGCTGCCAAGGAGAAATTCTCCGGAGCATATATGGAACCCCTGATGCAGGCATTCCGGAAGTATTATCAGATGATGACCGGGAGTGAGGATGTGCCATACCGGATGGATGCGGATTACAATCTCATACTGGTATCTGATGGAGCAAGCCATACGACATCGACGTTAAGTGATGGCTGCCAGGACCTTGTGTCTATCTGCCGCAGGATGGCATGGATCGAAGCGATGTATCCGGAGGAGCATCCCTTTATCCTGCTGGACGACCCGTTTGTCAATCTGGATGAGGATAAGCTCAGAAGGGCGATCCGTTTTTTAAACTGCATTGCGGAAGAGTATCAGATTTTGTATTTTACCTGCCATGAAAGCCGACGGTAAAACGGGAAGCTACAGGTATAAGCAGATATAAATCTTAATATATGCATAGATACAGACCGGCTATATGGGATCAACCGGTGAAACGTAAACTACTGGCGCTAGAGATGCATGTGATACAGTAATCGTAATAAATTAATCCCCCTGGCGGACAAAATATCCGCCGGGGGCTTTACGATTATTATGCTTTTTTCTGTGCGTGGGTTCCGGCTTTGGGTTTGGCGGATTCTTCTTCCTCCTCGCCTTCCTCGAGATTTCTGGATACGGTCATTTCCTGATTATCAATATGCTCTTTCATTAATGCCTTGGCACGGATAATATCCCGAAGACGGATTGCTTCCAGGATTTTTTCATGCTCGGAAATGAGTGTACCGCGTTTTGCCTCGTCTTTAATGTATTCCAGGCGATACCGGTACATCTGCTCCCGGAGATTATTGATCATCTGCACCAGCTTTTTATTTCCGGATGCATTATAAATGATGTCGTGATATGCCTCGTCTGCCTCTGCAATCTGCATTTCATTGCCACCGGAGCTGACCACCTGCTTAAAATGTGCCTCCGCTTTACGGAGACTCTCAAGCTCCTCGTCCGTGATCCGCTGGCAGGCAAGATCCGTGGCAAGCTCTTCCAGAGCGCCGCGGACCTCCAGCACATCCTGCAGAGACTTGTGCGAAATCTTGGCAACCTCGGCACCCTTCCTTGGGATCATCAGGACCAGACCCTCCAGCTCCAGCTTCCGGATTGCTTCCCGGATCGGGGTTCTGGAAACACCGAGCTTCTCTGCAAGCTGTATTTCCATCAAACGCTCACCGGGCTTCAGCTCTCCCTTTAATATCGCCTGACGCAGGGTATTAAAGACGAGATCCCGAAGCGGGAGATATTCATTCATATTAACTGTAAAATCACTCATTTTTCACCTCCAGGGTTCAGTGAGATATACCTGTTTTGCAAGCTCACGGTCTTTACCAAACCGGAGCGACTCATAACACAGCTTGGCTTTGGCTGCATTGTCAAAAATGCCAAATACCGTTGATCCGGAGCCTGACATCATAGAGTTAAGTGCGCCAAAGGACAGCATTTTTTCTTTCAACGCATCG
>DJXY01000204.1 GCA_002449915.1 Oribacterium sp. UBA6992 | reverse complement strand
CCGAAGCGGCAGTTGTATTCGATGACCTTGGGACCATCCTTGGTGATCATCAGTCCGAAATAGAGACATCCGCGGAAGGTTCTGCCCTCCTGATTCATTGCGGCAATGGTAGGCTTAAAGATTTTTTCCATACATTCCGCCGCAATCTCCTTGGTATAGTAAGGATTTGGCGCAATAGTGCCCATACCACCGGTATTGGGTCCCTCGTCGTTATCGTTGATCCGCTTATGATCCATGGAGGAAATCATCGGAACCACGGTTTTGCCATCGGTAAAGCTTAAGACGGAAACCTCCGGTCCCTCCAGGTACTCCTCAATGACGATCTGGTCGCCGGAGTGTCCGAACTTCTTTTCTTCCATGATGGTCTTGATGCCCGCGACTGCCTCCTCCCGGGTCATGGCGATGATAACACCCTTACCGAGCGCCAGACCGTCCGCCTTGATGACGGTCGGGATCGGACAGGTCCTGACATAGTCCTCTGCAGCCTGGATGTCATGAAATACTTCATATTTTGCTGTCGGGATTCCATATTTTTTCATGAGGTTCTTGGAAAAGACCTTGGAGCCCTCGATAATCGCCGCGTTTGCTTTGGGTCCGAATGCAGGAATCCCGACGTTTTCCAGCGCGTCCACGGTACCGAGCACCAGTGGGTCATCCGGTGCGACTACCACATAGTCAAGTGCATGATCTTTACAGAACTTTACGACAGCCGGCACATCTGTTGCCTTGATCTCCGGTACGCATACTGCATCCCGCGCAATTCCACCGTTACCGGGGATCGCGTAGATGACCTCGATCTCTTTGTTTTTTTTGAGAGCCTTGATGATCGCGTGCTCACGACCACCGCCGCCGACTACTCCTATTTTCATCCTTCTGCCTCCCTGATTTCCTTACTGATCATCTCTGCAGCCTTAGGCAAAAGCTTCCACTCTGCCTGCTCCATAATCCTCCGCTGCAAGATCTCCGGTGTATCTCCGTCCTGAACCTCTACGGCTTTCTGCAGGAGGATCCTGCCGCCATCCGGGATTTCATTTACAAGATGAACGGTTGCACCCGAAACCTTGACGCCATAGCTTAAGGCTGCTTCATGCACCTTTAAGCCGTACATGCCTTTGCCACAGAAGCTCGGGATCAGCGACGGATGGATATTGATGATCCGGTTGGCATATCTCTTTGTGAAGTCCGCGGAGAGGATTGTAAGATATCCCGCGAGGATAATGAGCTCAATATGATGCTCCTCCAGCACTTTGATCAGCTTCTCCTCATCCTTATGCACAACGGTATGCTCGATGCCGGCCTTTTCCGCGCGTTCCAGAGCGTAGATTCCCTCCCGGGAACCTACGACCAGAACAATTTCTCCATCCGGAATCTCGCCGCGCTTCTCAGAGTCAATCAGCGCCTGGAGATTGGTACCGCCGCCGCTTACCAGCACGGCGATTCTGGTTTTATCTTTCATTCTGCTGCCCTTCTCCGGAGCTGTATTCTCCGGAACTGCTTCTTATCAGTGATGGAACAGACGCATGCCGGTGAAGCATACGACCATATTGTACTTGTCCGCGGTCTCGATGACATTGTCATCCCGGATGGATCCGCCCGGCTCAGCCACATACGAAACGCCGGACTTTCTTGCACGCTCAATGTTGTCACCAAACGGGAAGAACGCATCCGAGCCAAGCGCAGTGCCGGTGATATGGCTCAGGAATTCCTTCTGCTCCGCTCTCGTAAAAGGCTCCGGACGCTCGGTAAAGTACTGCTGCCATGCGCCGTCCTTTAACACATCGTCACACTCCTCGGAGAGATAAACATCGATCACATTGTCACGGTCTGCACGGCGGAGACCCTCCTTAAACGGTAGGTTCAGTACACGGTCCGACTGACGGAGATGCCAGTGATCTGCCTTGTCACCTGCGAGTCTCGTGCAGTGAATCCGGGACTGCTGTCCGGCACCTACACCGATTGCCTGACCATCCTCCGCATATGCTACCGAGTTGGACTGCGTGTATTTCAGTGTGATGAGTGCAACCGTCAGATTGAGCCTTGCTTCTGCGGTAAGCTCCTTATTTTGGGTGACAATATTGGCAAAGGCTTCATCCGTCACCTTATACTCGTTCCTGCCCTGCTCAAATGTCACGCCAAAGACCTGCTTATGCTCCTTGGGTGCAGGCTTATATGCAGGATCGATCTGGATAATATTGTAATTTCCCTTTTTCTTTGCCTTAAGCAGCGCAAGTGCGTCGGGTGCATAGGATGGAGCGATGACGCCGTCTGATACCTCTCTATGAATGATTTTAGCCGTGGTCAGGTCGCATTCATCGGATAAAGCAATAAAATCTCCATACGAGGACATACGGTCCACGCCTCTGGCTCTTGCATAGGCACAGGCAAGCGGAGAATCGTCAAGTCCCTCGATGTCATCCACGAAGCAGGCCTTTTTCAGCTTTTCCGGAAGCTTCCTGCCGATGGACGCGCCGGACGGAGAAACATGCTTAAAGGATGCTGCCGCAACCTCGCCGGTCGCTTCTTTAAGATCGGAGACCAGCTGCCAGCTGTTCAGGGCATCCAGAAAATTAATATAGCCGGGTCTTCCATTGAGGATCTGAAACGGCAGCTCCGAGCCATCCTGCATATAAACTCTTGCCGGCTTCTGATTGGGATTCATGCCATATTTTAATTCAAATTCTTTCATCTCGTTCCGCTCCTTCAGTTTACCTTGTCATATTTATTGATCAGGACATTTTGACAGCTCATGTCGGTAAGACGGATATATCTCACATAAAGAGAAATCTTGTTATCTGTATTGAGGTTCTCCCAGATGAGATCCGCAAGCTCCTTTGCCGTATTGGGGATAGAGATTCTCTCCGGCTCTCCCTCAAAAGTCGGGATCGGATTACCGTCATTTTGATATGTGTGAATGAAATGGCCGAGACCATTCTCAAGCTTATAGCTAAAGGTATATCTTGCGCAGTCGGTACCGTCCGCATCCTCGGATTTCAGGATGCTCATCTTATAGCTGTCGCTGTCATCTAGCAGCACCAGCGCGGAAATTCTCGGTGTCCAGTTCGGACCATCCGGCTCAAATTCCCGCGTCTCGAGCGCTTCCTCAAAGGTATTGCCCTCCTTAAGGAAATCATAGATTGTGTCGGTCTGGTCACCGTTGGTAACAATCAGATTGTCCCCAAGCTTCCGAATCGGCGAATAGATGATGAGGCTCGGATCCTCGACCTTGGAGGAATCCGCCGGATAAATCGTAACGGTATCTCCATCCTCGGTAAACACACGGTTTCTGGAATTCTGGGATCTGCCCATAATGAAGTACGCAATCGCAATGGAATTACCATCGGCGGATTTTCCAACTACAATGCCTCTCCCCGGGTAGCTGTTGTTTTTAAGCAGTGTCCCCAGATTGTGAATGTCATATGCCATAAAGCTCCCTCCTCTTATTCCAGTACAACCTTATCCTCTGAACGAATAATCTCACCAAGATGATATGCCTCAACTCCACATGCATGGAGAACCTCGAGAGCCTTTGCTTCCTCATCCTTGCTTACAACCACACTCATGCCGACACCCATGTTGTAGGTGTT
>DJXY01000009.1 GCA_002449915.1 Oribacterium sp. UBA6992 | reverse complement strand
GTCGGTGCGACTGGTCTGATCCTTGGTATGTTTCTTGGTGTTGCATCCGAGAAATTCAAGGTTAACGTTGATGAAACAGAAGCTGCAGTAAGAGCAGCTCTCCCGGGCAACAACTGTGGTGCCTGCGGTTTCCCCGGATGTGACGGCTGTGCCAAGGCGATTGCTTCCGGTGAAGCTCCTGCCAATCAGTGTCCTGTCGGTGGTCAGCCTGTTGCGGAAAAAATCGCCGCAATCCTGGGTACCTCTGCCGGAGATGCCAAGGAAAAGCAGGTTGCCTTTGTAAGATGTCAGGGCGACTGCAGTAAGGCAAAGCAGACGTATAAATACTCCGGAATTGCAGACTGCGCAGATCTCTCTGTAGTTCCTAACGGTTCCGAGAAGGAGTGCCCGTACTCCTGCTGTGGATATGGCTCTTGTGTAAAGGCCTGCCAGTTTGATGCGATTCATATCGTTAACGGTGTTGCTGTTGTCGATAAGGAGAAGTGCACTTCCTGCGGAGCTTGTATCAAGGCTTGTCCTAAGAACATCATCACACTGGTTCCATATAAGAAAAAGCACATTGTTGCCTGCATGAGCCACTTAAAGGGCAAGACCGTGCGTGACGCCTGCTCCATCGGCTGTATTGCCTGCGGTCTGTGTGAGAAAAACTGTCCGTTTGATGCGATTCACGTCATTGATGATCTCGCGATCATGAATGAAAAGTGCAAGGACTGCGGCATTTGCGCCCAGAAGTGTCCGACCGGTGCGATTACCGGTAAGCGTCCGGTAAATCCTGCAGCTAAAAAGCCGGCAGCTCCAAAAACCGCTACAGCTCCAAAGGCTGTAGAAGCTAAAACAGTACCGGCTGAAAATGCGGTTTCGACTGCAGCACCAAAGGCTCCTGTTGAGGCAGCAGCTTCCAAGGAGACTCCGGCACAGGCTTGATGCTTTTTGTACTGTCTCCATACATTGCTGCAGGTATTGTTTCCTTCATTCATCTTACCCATCTACGCAATGCTTTACAGTATTGTATTTGCGAGGCAGGCACAATAAAAATGAAATAATCGTATCATTAAGAACTGTATCCTTTGGGTACAGTTCTTTTTTTGTTAAAAGTAAGGCAAAGATATAGTGGGGACAGCATAATTCCAAATGCTTTATTACAAATTACTAAATTCCCGGCACTAAAGGCGTTCCTTTGCTATAATGCCATTAAAGAGGTATCCATGACCGATCTCTTGCACTATCAATATATAATGTAATCTGAAATAATCTATCGGTTTGCAGGGTGCAATTCATTCTGAGGGAGATGTACTACAACCTCTCAATGTTCCGTCAAAAGTCAATATACAGGAGGAATTTAAATCGCATGAATACAGACGGTAAGAGCCGTACAGGGTCCACGGAAGTGCATACGCTCCGGTATCGGACAAGACCTGTGGAAGCATCCTATGAGGATGATTTTGACGAGGAGTTTCAGCGGGGCAGTCATGTACTGCGGAGAACACCATCCTCAAGAAGCGCCACAGATTTCAAAGACACAGATAAGATCAATGTACATCGGACCGCATCCGAGCGTACAAAGCAATACCGTGATGATCCTTATGAAAATTCAATAAGATCAACACATTCTGCCGGTTCTATGCATTCAGATCCCCGACGAATGCAGCTTAATCCCGGGAATCCCCGCCGTCAGCACCGCAGAAAAAAGAAATTCTGGAAGCCCATCATCGCGATGGTGCTGATCCTCATGATCCTGTTTGGTGCGTGGAGCTTCCTTCGGCCTTACATCGGTAATAAATACTGGACACTGGCTGTATTTGGCGTGGACTCGAGAAATGGAAATCTGGAAGCAGGCGCATTGTCCGATGTCATCATGGTGGCAAGCATCAATCGCCGTACCAAGGACGTGACCCTGGTATCCGTTTACCGGGATACCTATACCCAGATTGATGATAAAGGGACTTACCATAAGCTGAACGAGGCTTACTTCAAGGGTGGCCATACACAGGCGGTACATGCATTGGAAAGAAACCTGGATCTTAAAATTGATGACTACATTACGTTTAACTGGGCCGCTGTCGCCAAAGGCATCAATGCGCTCGGCGGCGTCGATCTGGAACTGAGCGACGCAGAGTTTTCCTATATCAATGCATTTATCACGGAAACCGTCAATTCTACAGGGATTGGTTCCACACAGCTCACCCACGCGGGCGCCAATCATCTTGACGGTGTCCAGGCCGTAGCGTACGGACGGCTGCGTCTCATGGACACAGATTTTAACCGCACCGCCCGGCAGCGTAAGGTCATAAGCCTCGCTCTCGACAAAGCAAAGCAGGCAGATAAAAAAACGCTCGTTTCCGCCGCTGTCCAAGTCATCCCCATGCTGCTTACCAGCATCGGCGCATCGGATCTTGCGGAGCTTGCACAAAATGCCGGAAGCTATAACATCAAAACTTCCACCGGGTTCCCATTTGCACGGACAACCATGAATGTCGGCAAGATGAATGTCGTCGTTCCCGCGACGTTGCGCAGTAATGTCGTTGACCTGCATAAGCTGCTGTATGATGACCAGAATTACACCGTATCCGATACCGTAGCTAAAATCAGCGCACATATCGGGGAGGTCACCGGCGTTGTGGATCCGGAGGCACCGGCACCGGAAGCAGGAACCGGTGGCGGCAAGGCAAAATCCGGTAAGTCTAACACTTCTGTAAAGACAGCTAAGACACCGGAAATTGAAACAGAGGAGATTTTAGCAGAAATCGAAGCAGAAACTACAGCACCCCCTGCTGCATCTGAAACCAGCCGCGCTGCAAAGGAAAACGAAACCATCGAGTCCATTGATGAGCTGAAATCCAATAAAGAGCAGAAAACTAATACAGATACAGAAAAGAGCAGTTCCTCCGCTAAACAAAATGGCATCGAGGGTCCCGGAGGTAAGCTCACGGAATCTACCGAGGGAGAAGAAAAGTCCACGCAGCGTACAGAAACTAAGACGGCAGATGGCATGTCTATAGAAGTCACGGAAACCACAGCCGGAAGTAAGGATCGTAAGCAAAACAGCAAGAACACGGAAACGTCAGTTGAACAAGAGAATACTGCTGAAACAAAGAGCACCAAGAGCAGCTCCGCTAAATCCGGGTCGGATACGAACGCAGCCTCCGAAACCATTCCCAGAGGACCGGGGCGTGACAACTCCGATGCAGACAGCAGCGCAGGTCCCGGCGTGAGCTAATCATACATTCACCAAATGGGGCATTTATAAAATCAGCTGAGCAAGGATGCTGCAGTTTAAGAAGGAGAGCATAATTACCATGCATACGGTTTTATCTATCGCGGGAAGCGATGCAAGTGGCGGTGCAGGCATTCAGGCGGACCTGAAAACCGTGCTTGCCCACCATGTTTACGGAATGACTGCCATTACCGCACTGACCGCACAAAATACATGCGGTGTCCAGGCAATTGCACCGGTGACGCCTGCATTTCTCACAGCACAGATTGACTCTGTGTTTACGGATATCTTTCCAGACGCAGTTAAAATCGGCATGATCCCGTCGGGGGAGCTTTGCGACGTGATCGCGGAAAGATTACGCTTTTACAAGGCACGCCAGATTGTTTTAGATCCTGTCATGGTGGCGACCAGCGGCGCAAGTTTGAGTGGAAACGGTGCCTTGCAGTCACTCAAGTCTAATCTTCTCCCTCTTGCAACGATTGTGACTCCCAACATTCCGGAGACCGAGGTGCTCGCGGAGATGACGCTTAACTCAAGTCAGGATATGGAGCTTGCCGCGCGCGCGATTTCCGGACGCTTTGGCTGTGCCGTCCTGGTAAAAGGCGGTCATCGACTCAATGACGCCAATGATTATCTTTATGCTGACGGCAGAGGTGTCTGGTTTCAGGGAAAGCGCATTAACAATCCCAATACACATGGTACCGGATGCACCTTGTCCTCGGCGATCGCGTCCAATCTCGCCAAAGGGCTGGATCTGGAACACTCCGTACGCTATGCTAAAAATTATATCTCCGGAGCTCTGAATGCTATGCTGGATCTAGGCAAAGGCTCAGGTCCCATGGATCATGGATTTATGATCAAGGGCGACTATAGCAAAGTATAGATTAGCCATAGGACGGAACACATCAATATAAGTCTTTGTAAAATCCGCAGACATAAGCTGCGGATTTTTTAATCTTTTTTTAACCTTACCAGTTCCATAGATTTTACTTCCTGTCAGTAGACTAGAGCACGTTCAATGAGAAATTGATATTCATAAAAGGGAATCTTTTATGTCATTAAGGAAAGGTCTATGTCTGAAATATCTCTTGTAAATGTTTCCAAGCTCTATAAAAACGGATTCTATGCCGTGAAAGACTGCAATGTCACAATCCACGACCATGAGTTTTTTATGATTATCGGCCCCTCTGGCTGCGGTAAATCCACCACACTCCGTATGATCGCAGGGCTGGAAAAAATCAGCAGCGGCGAGCTCTACATTGACGGAGAGCTCAGCAACATGCTGGAGCCGCAGGAGCGGAATCTTGCGATGGTTTTCCAGAATTATGCGCTCTACCCGCACATGACAGTTTTTGACAATATCGCATTCAGCCTGAAGGTTCGTAAACTCCCAAAAGAAGAAATAGAACGGCAGGTCATGAGCGTAGCTGATATGCTTGGAATCTCCGCACTTCTTCACAGGAAGCCCACGGCACTCTCCGGTGGACAGCGGCAGAGAGTCGCCATCGGTTCCGCCATTGTAAGAAATGCCAGGGCGTTTCTCATGGATGAGCCGCTCTCTAATCTCGATGCCAAGCTCCGTGCTGAAATGCGCGTGGAGCTTTCCAGACTGCATAAAAAGCTCAACGCCACCATGATCTACGTAACGCATGATCAGGTCGAAGCTATGACACTTGCCGACCGTATCATGGTCATGAAGGATGGTATTGTACAGCAGGTGGCTGCTCCAATGGAGCTCTACCGGCATCCGATCAATCAGTTTGTAGCCGGTTTTATCGGGAGCCCGGAAATGAATTTTATCCCGGTCAAATCCCGGGAGGATGCCTCCGGCTTTTCCCTCATTGGTAAAAATCTTAAGGTAGAAGCCGATGAAACGATAGAAAGTGCCGTTCATGGGGATAGCCATAATGAAACTCTTCAAGGAAATTATGCGCAGAAGGATCTGATTCTTGGAGTCCGTCCGGAAGATTTTATCCCGGTATCCAGCTATCAGGCTGCAGACTTCCTGTTTGAGCCGGCCGTTGTAGAGAATCTCGGCAATGATTATCTGCTCCATGGATATATGGTGTCTGCTGCAGATCCTTTTGGCATTTCCCGCAAAAAAGAAAAAATGATTGTTATCAGTATGAAACGGAACGATACAATTTCCGACCACGACCGGATTCCAATGCAGATTGTCACAGAACATATGCAGCTTTTTGATCCGGAAAGTGGAAGAAATCTTCTGTATCCGGGAACTCCTGCCGATCCGGAAACATTAGCAACAGAAAGGAGGCAAGCATGAATCACAGCAGTTCCAGAATTTCCCGCATCCGAAACGTGTTTTCTGCCACGGAACCATATCTTTATCTCGTCCCAAGCATCCTCATTTTTTCCATCTTTTTGTTCTGGCCGTTTTTTAAAACGATATATCTCAGCTTTTATAAAACCAACAAGCTTGGACAGGCAAAACTGTTTGTGGGTATTGGGAATTATAAAGAGTTGTTTCAATCGAGTGCCTTTATCAACTCCCTGTATGTAACTCTGGTTTTTGTCATCATCGTCGTTTCCATCAGCATGCTACTGGGTCTGATCGGTGCAATACTTTGCAATAAGACATTCCCCGGTATACGCTTTTTCAGTACAGCGTATGCTTTGCCTATGGCAATCGCCTCAAGCTCCGCCGCGATGATTTTCCGGATTATGCTGCACCCATCCATCGGCATCGTAAACAAGCTCCTGCATCTCAATATCAACTGGCTCGCAGACCCGAGATACGCGCTGGTCCTCGTTGCGATCCTCACCGGATGGCTGAACAGCGGCATTGACTTCCTTTACTTTTCCGCAGGTCTTGCAAGCATTGATGAAACCATTTATGAGAGAGCTTCTGTGGACGGAGCCGGTCCGGTCCGCCAGTTTGTCCATCTGACATTACCTGGACTGAGTCCCATCCTGTTTTATACCATCGTTGTTAATATCATCCAGGCATTCCAGTCCTTCGGTCAGGTCAAGATCCTGACACAAGGCGGTCCCGGAGATGCCACCAACCTGATCGTATACTCCATCTACCGCGATGCATTTTTTAATTACCGCTTCGGAAGCGCCGCGGCAGAGTCTGTTATCCTGTTTGTCATTATCATGTGCCTTACCTTACTTATGTTTTAGGCAGAGAAGAAAGGAGTCAGCTACTGATGTCCACACTCACCAAAGAGGAAATCGATCATCTAAAAAATACTGCCAATGCAAAAGCGCTTCAAAGGCGCCGTTTAAAAACAAGTGCTTTGCTGATCACCAATGTAATTTTTGCGTTCCTCATCCTTCTGCCGCTCTTATATGCTGTAAGCATTGCGTTTATGCCCTCAGGAGAGCTGTTTTCTACGGAAATGAACCTGCTCCCAAAGCACCCGACGCTTACAAATTTCCGGGATGCGCTTCAGAAGGTTCCTCTGTTCCGCTTTGTACTTAATTCCTTTATAGTGGCGGGACTGATCACGATCGGACAGATCATTTCCTGCTCACTCGCGGCGTTTTCCTTTTCCTTCCTTAATTTTAAGGGGAAAGAAGTCCTGTTTATGCTGCTCATGGCAACTATGATGATCCCGGGAGAGGCTACCATTATTTCCAATTATTTGACGGTCAGCGGATGGGGGTGGCTGGACAGTTACCATGTCCTTATCATTCCTTATCTGACCTCCGCTATGGGAATCTTTCTTTTCCGGCAGTTCTACAAGTCCTTCCCGATTTCTCTCTATGAATCGGCGATGATTGATGGATGCTCCAACATTCGCTTTATCTTCAGAATCCTGCTTCCGCTCACCAAATCCGCGATCGGAGCCATGGCAGTATATACCTTTATCAATGCCTGGAACATGTATATGTGGCCGCTGCTTGTCACCGGCTCCCAGCAGATGCGGACCGTTCAGATCGGCATTTCCATGCTCAATTCTGTAGACGCGCAGTCCATGACACTGATGATTGCCGGTGTAGTAATTATCATCCTGCCATCCATATCCATCTTTATCATTGGTCAGAAGCAGCTGATCCGCGGCATGTTTTCCGGCGCTGTCAAGGGCTGATCCCTATCCCTTTTGAGATCCGGTTTTCCGCATCTCAAAGCAGAGGAATCGCGCAGTTGAGAGAAGCAGATTTCAATCACATATCTTTGGTATCTGCGCCATTTGGCGTTATACATATTTTTTAAGGAGTAAACATTATGAAAAAGAACATGTTAAGAGTCGCTGCAGGTGCTGCCATGGCTTCCATGCTGTTTTCCGCCTGCGGTTCCACATCCGCACCCAATGCAGGCACAAGTGCTGCTCAGACTGAAACGCAGACTTCCTCTGCGGCAGATGCATCAGCTGCAAAGGCAAGCTCTGAGGATTCCAGTGCCTCATCTGCATCCGGCGATAAGACGGAAATCACATTCTGGCATAGCATGGGTGGTGTCAACGGACAGGCTCTTGATTATCTCATCAATAAGTTTAATGAAGAGAATGATAAAAACATCCACGTAACCGCTGAATTCCAGGGAGAATACGATGATGCAATCAATAAGCTGAAGTCCGCGCAGATCGGAAACATGGGCGCAGATCTTGTACAGATCTATGATATCGGCACCCGTTTTATGATTGACTCCGGATGGGTGGTCCCAATGCAGGAGCTAATCGACGCTGATGGCTGGGATGTGTCAAAGCTCGAGCCAAATATCGCCGCGTATTATACCGTCGACAATAAACTGTACTCCATGCCATTTAACTCCTCCACACCGATCCTTTACTATAATAAAGATATGTTTGATAAAGCCGGTATCACCGAGATTCCGGACAGCCTCCCGGCAATTGGTAAGGTTGCAGACAAGCTTGTAAAGGATGGAGGCGCAGGAGAAGCGATCTCCCTTTCCATCTATGGCTGGTTCTTTGAGCAGTTCTGCTGCAAGCAGGGTCTTGCCTATGTGGATAATGGAAACGGCAGAGAAGCAGCTGCCACCAAAGTTGCATTTGATTCCAACGGTGCCGCTGTAAACATCCTGAAGGCATGGAAAGACCTCTATACTTCCGGTGCAGCTCCAATGGTAGGCCGTGGCGGCGATGCCGGACTTGTAGATTTCTCTTCCGGAAAGTCTGCAATGACGCTTGGATCCACCGCATCTCTCAAGCAGGTACTGGAGGATGTCAATGGCAAGTTTGAAGTTGGCACAGCATACTTCCCCAAGGTTTCCGATTCCGACAAGGGCGGTGTTTCCATCGGTGGTGCATCACTCTGGGCTCTGGATAATAAAGATGATGCCAAAAAGGCAGCAACCTGGGAGTTTGTGAAATTCCTGGTTTCTCCGGAATCTCAGGCATACTGGAATGCTCAGACCGGATACTTCCCTGTAACAACCGCTGCACATGATGAACAGGTATTTAAGGATAACCTTGCAAAGTATCCTCAGTTCGGTACTGCCATTGATCAGCTGCATGATTCCACACCGGAATCTGCTGGCGCACTCTTGAGTGTATTTCCGGAGGCTCGTCAGATCGTGGAAACCGAAATTGAAAACATGCTCAATAACGATGCCTCACCAGAGGATACCGCATCAAAGATGGCAGAGCAGATCAACTCCGCAATTTCTGACTATAACCTGGTCAATGGGTAACTGATTACAAAACTACCAGACACCCTTGCTATACATATCTTTCCTGAGATATCTTAAGCAAAGGTGTCTTTGGTTCATCTGCAATTTCCAAAAAAAGGAAAAAAATGAAACAGCAAAATCAAAATAACAATCGTGCATCTGATCATCCCTGCAGGATCTGGGGACATCGTGGTGCCTCACAATATGCACCGGAAAATACTCTGGAGGCATTTCAGCTTGCAGAGGAGCAGGGTGCCGACGGGATCGAGCTTGACGTTCAGCTTACAAAAGATGGCGAGGTCGTTGTCTGTCATGATGAAAAAATTGACCGGACCTCTGATGGAACGGGCTTTCTTAAAAATTATACGCTAACCGAGCTCAAGGCTCTGCACTTTAACCGGACACACCCGGAATATACCTCTGCCGTGATTCCGACGCTCCAGGAAGTCTATGAACTCGTCAAACCGGGAAAAATGCTTGTCAACGTAGAACTTAAAACAGGCATATTCACCTATCCAGGCATCGAGGAAAAGGTTCTGCGGATCACACAGGAAATGGGCATGGAGGATCGCGTGATCTACTCCTCCTTTGGTCATCAGAGCCTGGTCCTCCTCCGTGAGCTTAGACCCGATGCTGTTACCGGGATGCTTTACGGTGATCGCCCGGTAAATGTCATTCCGTATGCCAAGGACATCCTGAGAGTCAATGCCCTGCATCCTGCAATCTATCATCTGTCCGATGAATCTCTGGTAAAGGATGCCCACGCACAAGGTCTCTCCGTACATGTCTGGACGGTTAACGAGCAGCCGGACATTGAGGAATGTCTCCGTCAGGGTGTGGATGCAATCATCACCAACCGGCCGGACTATGTCAGAAGTTTTATAAAATAAATCCATGAATGCAGATCCCTTAGAGGAGCTGCAAAATAGACAGAGGATTTTTGAAAGCAGCATCAGACAGGAGCATTATGGCATCGGTTACATTAAAGCATATTGAAAAAATCTATCCGGCACAGGATAAACCTGACGGAAAACAGAATCTCCGGATTTCCGAGGAGGGTGTACACGCTGTTGAGGATTTTAATCTTGAAATAAAAGATCAGGAGTTTATTGTACTGGTCGGTCCCTCCGGCTGCGGTAAATCCACGACACTCCGGATGATTGCCGGTCTTGAATCCATCAGCCGGGGGGATCTCTATATCGATGGCACACTCATGAATAACGTGCCTCCCAAGGAGCGGGATATTTCGATGGTTTTCCAGAATTACGCATTGTATCCACACATGACCGTGCAGGAGAATATGGAATTTCCTTTAAAACTCCGCAAGACTCCAAAGGAAGAAATCCGCAGGAGAGTACAGGAAGCCGCAGAAATGCTGGAAATCAAGGATCTGTTAAAGCGGAAGCCGGGGGCTTTGTCCGGTGGGCAGCGTCAGAGAGTCGCGATCGGACGTGCCATTGTCCGGCATCCCAAGGTGCTTCTCATGGATGAACCACTGTCCAATCTGGATGCAAAGCTTCGGAATCAGATGCGGGCAGAAATCATTCAGCTGAGAAAACAGTTAAAGACCACCTTTATCTACGTCACCCATGATCAGACCGAAGCTATGACGCTGGGTGACCGGATTGTTATAATGAAGGATGGGGTGATCCAGCAGATCGGAACACCGGAGGAGGTTTACGATCATCCGACAAATCTTTTTGTTGCTGGATTTATCGGCGTTCCTAAAATGAATTTCTTTAAAGGCACACTCCTTAAAACGGGTACAGAGTACAAGGTCGAGATTGAGGATGTCATTTTTCCTCTGCCAAAGGACGCATGTAAAACGCTTGTTTCGTCCGGCACCCTTGTGCAGGATGTGATCATCGGCGTCCGCCCGGAAAACATCTTGCTCATGCAAACGGAATCCCTTACACAGTCCGGAAGCACCGCAAAAGCGCAGCCTCTCCCTACACAGCCTGCGAATGCCGGGCTCCGTGCGCTTCCCGGTACAGCCGATGTATCAGAGCTCATGGGCGCAACCGTACAGCTTCATTTCACTGCCTGTGACGGTGACCGGACGGCGGTGATCCCGGCGCTTCAGTGGGAGAGCATGCAGCTTCAGCCCGGGCAGCCCCTCGCGTTCAGCTTCCGGGGCAGTGATATTCACCTTTTTTCAGAAACAAGCGGGAAAAGCCTGTTGAGAGAGCCGGAGAAAGTCTAGGTTCCCGTAAGCCCTCTGTGTGCAGGATATGATAAAGTATCCTTTCTTATCTTATCTCAGAGCCGCAGCTCCCGGTCATGATTGTGGTATCACCGGTTTTATCTCAGGAGATTTAACGCACACAGAATGAGCGCGATAAACATGATGATGTTAATGACGCGTTCATGCCTACGGAAGATTCCCTGCAGATAGACTCCCGCAAACAGCCATACCAGGTTGCAGACCGGTCCTGTAAACGGCAGAAAGCAGCCTGCCAATATAAGCTGCCGGAGGTTGTCCGTATAGGGCAGGACAAAAGTTCCGAGTGCAGTAATGCAGAAAAGGATGACCTTAACATTGGTGATCTGCACAAAAAAGCCTGTCAGAAAATTGCAGTTTTGTTTTGCATTTGCTTCACCGGTACCGGTGCTCCTCAGTATATGAACAGCCAGCCATAGGATATAGGCTGCGCCGACATAAGAGAGATACCGAACCTTGGATCCAAGCGCAACTCCCACAAAGAAATTCAGAAATACCGCAAAAATGGCA
>DJXY01000011.1 GCA_002449915.1 Oribacterium sp. UBA6992 | reverse complement strand
GTTGCCGGATCTACCGGGATCTGGCCGGATGCAAAAACAAAATTCCCAACCTTAATGGCCTGTGAATATGGTCCGATAGCTGCCGGTGCTTTTTCTGTAGAAATAACGCTCATAATGTTTCCTTTCTGTGATCTTTCATGTATTACATGAACCTTATGATACTTCTAGCGATCCATCCGAAACATGCAAGTTCAGCATACCTGCTTCTGCAAATTCTGGTGGATGACCCTGTCTCTACTTTACACTCAAATCTGCTTTCCTGCTACCCTGTTTTTGACAGACTGATGGTATGCCGATGGCTTGTTCAGGCAAAAATCATCCACAGGCATCCGGATCACAGCTTCTGCATGTCATTGCATACTCTGCACTTAACCAGGCTGCCTACCTAGATGACAATCCTCTAATGTGGCAGCCCGTTTCTGTTGTATAGGTTATTTCATAACGTGCATTTTTGCGTGAGCTTGGGCGAGTCTGCAGCTTGTCGGTGACCCAAAAGTCATGCGGGCGGGTGAACACCAAAAGGGGTGTCACACCATAGTGCGACCCCCCCCTTGCTGCTATAATTTACTGCTCCGGTACAATCACCTTTTTGCCTCTCCAGTAGAGAGCTCCATCTGCGTCCTTATGGAAACCGCACAGATACTGGTCGTAGCTGATGCCGCTTTCCTCCGGATAATTGGCATGCGCCATGTTATGCACCATGCCGATGACGAGCATAGGCACACCCTGCGCATTGGGGAAAGCTGCCCAGTGAATTGGATAATCATCCCAGATCTGCACATCCTCAAGCTTTAAGCCATAACGCTTCATCTTGCCAAGCACCTGCTCTTTCATTTCCGCGGTAAGATTAAACGGAAATTCCGGATCAGGCGTTTTAGAAGCATTCAACGGATCCAGCTCTCCAAAAATATACATAGTTGGGCATGGGTCCTTTGTCTCCGGAAATTCTGCATTCATGCGCTTCGGCGCCCGCAGTGCCGACCAGCTGGCTGTCGCCGTAAAAAGATCACTTGCACAGTTGTTGAGCAGATCCGTCATCATGCCGCCGCTGGACTGACCGCAGGCATAAATGCGTCCGTTATCCACTTTATTTCGTGCTCTGACATCATCTACCATTGCGCGGATAAACTGGATATCATCAATGGGCTTTCCCTGGTATTCGCCGCTCCAGAGGAGAATGTTTCTCAAGCCGCCCTGGAACTGCTGGTAAATGCCTGCCTCCGGAAATACCGCGATAAAGCGGCGTTCTCTTGCGACAACAGACATGCAGCTTATCTCAAAAAAGGTTTCGGCAGTACCGCCACGACCATGCATTACGACAACCAGCGGCCATGACTGATCCGGGGTGCAGGTCTCCGGTACATACTCGTACCACTTGCGCATCATCCCATTCACCTCAAGGGTATGCAATGTCGCCCCGAGCGCAAGCGGATCCTTATTGTATCTCAGGAATTTCTTACCAATGCCTCTGTGGCGTCTGGCAAGACCAATGTAGGACCACGCTGTTTCCAGAGTCTGGCGAATGCACTCGGTCGTACCTGTGGTCACACGTACCTCGGCAATATGCTCTTCATTGATTTCGCTCTGTGCTCTGACAGGGGATGGCATCCAGATATAATCCGCGCCTTGTCCGGATAGGGGCTCCGGAAGATTCTTGTTTTCTCCGCGCCAGTACTCGGCGGTACCTGCATTGGCACCGGACAGTTCCGAAACAAACATCCATACCGGAAGCTGGGCACGCATTGCCTGGATTTTAAGCTCTCCACTTCCCTGATCCTGCTCCTGCATCGCAGTGGAATGATCCTCTCTCAGATCAAGCGTCAAATCCCCGATGGTAATGAGTCCGCTCCATTCACTTGCCATGTTTTTTGCTGCCTGCTGTGCTGCATCTGCTCCGTCGCCAAGACCAAGCAGAAACATATTATCCTGAAGAGCTACATAATAGCGGCGGCTGTTGACAGCTACATAGACCGTGTTAAGGAACATTGCATCTCTACCGTCCAGACGCCAGCCATTGTCTGCTGCCGGTACCAGATGAATGAGATACTTCCTCTCGTCTGCAAAAGCCTTTAAACCGGTCTTTTCCAGAACCTCCCCGGGATTACTTCTGGATGGCATCGCCACAACAATGCACGGCTGTCCGTTATGCGTGTTTTCCGGGATATAGGTCAGGAACTCACGCTCCCTGCTGCCATCCTTTGCGGTTTCACGGAAAAGTCCGCTGATCAGCATTCTGTTAGGATCCTGTAAGTCAACAGCGATGTCTGCCATTACTTCCGGCATATTTTTGATTTCCATAATTTTATCCTTTCCTTTGTATTTTCTTTACAGTTGTGCAAACTGATTTTATAACAGGTACTGCTTTAATGTGTAAAGCCGATATTTATATCAAACGGCATGAAAAGAAGCTGATTTTTACATAAATAAATCCGGTGTATATGTAGTCAGGCTGATGCGCTTCCTCACATCAGCCTGGCATTTAAAACAGTTATATTTACATATGCAGCATTTTATTAAAGTGGAAAAACTGTCATGACATAGAAAATATTGATAACAGATAAGAGCACCGCAGGTAAGAGAGACTGTACGAACTGTGACTTAACATCATATCCTCCGACTTCCATGATATAGGGAATGCAGGCAGTCGCCATCGGTGTCATAAAGGAGGTTGTGCAGGCAGCAGCTACAAGGATGCAAGGACCAACACAGCTTACCCCCATGCTCTTGCAGGCAAGGATCGCGATCGGCTGGAAGATCGCCATAACGCTTCTATTCTGCATGATCTGTGTAAGTAGGAACGGAATGATAAAGAACATTGCACCGATCATATAGTTATTTCTCATTCTGCCTGCAACCGATGCGATGGCATTACCGATGAGCGTACCGGCACCGGTGTTGTTAAGTGCAGCACCCATACATAAGCAGCCGATGATCAGAAATGCCATATCCCAGTTTACCGCGCCAAAGCACTCCTTTGGAGACAGCACCTTGGTAAGCACCAGGAGGAGACATCCAAGCAGAACGATTTCCCAGGCAGAGACCGCGGGGATGCCAACGCTCTTAAAGAAGCTATTAATGGGTCCGGAAAAAGCAAGCAACAAAGTTACGCCAAAGAAAATAGTATATCCGCATTTCTCCTGGAACGGTGCAAGAGGTGCCGCCGGTCCTTTACTGCCGAGACTAAATTCAGAGGTTTCAATGACCGGTTTCTCCGGTGCGATCTTCCAGCCAAGGAACATGCTGTAGAGTGTCAGCATTACAAGTACCGGCCAGCGTCCTACAAACAGGTCTGTAAGCGCGAGCTGATACTGGCTGTATTCATTGGCATCGATGTATCCGTTGATTTCCGCCAGCATGGCAAGTGTGCCGCCGACCGGTACAATACCGCAGGAAGCGATGCAGGCAAGTCCTACACAGAATGCAGCACGGCTGATGCTGATGTTCATTTCCTCACATGTTGCACTAACAATTGGGATGACAATGGCAAATGCAGCAAGCGCGGAGCCTGTCAGTGTTGCCGCAAGGATCGATGCCAGGATAAAGCCTAGCATAACCTTAGCCATGCTGCCCTTGGAGATGGCTTTTACAGACTTACCAATGAGATGAACAAACTGCGTTTTCCTTAGTCCGGCAGAGATTACAAACATACCGGAAACCATCACGATATTGGAGTTTCCTATCGTTCCAAGCGCGGTTTTTTCATCAATACAGCCTGTAAAAAGGTATGCCAGCATAGCTGCGCATCCTACTGTCCCAAGCGGTAGCTTGCCATGGATAAAACCAATCACTGCAAGTAAAGATATCACGAGACAAATCGTCAACTGTGTACTCATGTTTTCCCCCTTTTGCAGGCCCTGTCACATGCCGCAGGACCTGTCTCTTGTCTATTAAATTTTTATTTTTTATTGGTTTAGACGTATCTGCACACATGATCCACGGCAATATCCGAGAATCCATAGGCTTCTGCTTTGGTTAACTGTCCATTGCAGATCGCATTGATCTTGTCTACCAGGCGATGACCTTCCTCCTGGTAGCTGATCGTGCCGGCAATGATGCCTGAGAGATCCACATCCATGTTGTCTTCCATCCTGGCATAGGTTCTGCCGTTTGCCGTTACCTTTAATACCGGCGCAATGGCGTTGCCAGTCGGTGTTCCTCGACCTGTGGTAAAGATCACAGCCTGGCATCCGGCAGCTACCATCGAGGTAACGGATGCAATATCATATCCGGCAGTATCCATGACAACCGCTCCCTTTTTGCTCGGGCGCACTGCCTGCTCCAGCACCTCAACGATCGGACGTGTGCCGCCCTTGCGGATGCATCCAAGGCTCTTTTCCTCCAGTGTGGAGAGGCCACCGGCTTTATTGCCCGGAGTTGGCTGACCGGCACGGCAATCCTGTCCGGCCGCATTGAGATGTGCCTCATAGGCACGGCAGACTTCAATGATCTGATCGTGAATTTCCTTATTGGCTGCTCTTTTGGCAAGTACATGCTCTCCGCCGATCCACTCGATGGACTCGGACATTACGGTTGTTGCGCCAAGATCTACCAGCGCATCTGACAATTCTCCGACTGCCGGATTGCTGGCAATACCGGAGGTTGCATCGGAACCGCCACATTCGATGCCTAACAGAAGCTCGGAGATATCAAACTCCTCTTTCTGCTGCATGCCTGCTTCCGCTGCCATATCTCTTGCGGCACGCACTGCCTTCTCGATGGTTTTAAGCGTACCACCCTCATCCTGGATGCCGAAGTGTGCAACGGGCTTGCTGGTCATGCTCCGGATCTTCTCGGCGAGCTGTGCATGCCCAACGGTCTCACAGCCAAGTCCGATGATCACAACACCATATACATTGGGATTGCAGGCAAACCCTGTCAGCACCTTCTGGGACATGGCGGTGTTGGCAGCAACATCGGAGCATCCGGTATTAAATACGATATTTACCGCGCCACGAACCTGGCTTGCAACGATTCTGCTGCTCTCGCTGCCGCAGGCACATGTCGGCAGGATCAGGATATGATTGCGGATGCCCGGGCGTCCCTCGGCTCTTCTATATCCCCAGAAGGTACGCTTCTTTGGATTTGGATCTCCGGCGGACTGCTTTGCGCTCATGACAAAATCATCTCCGGCAAGCTCCTGATCATAGTTTCTCGGGACACTCTTAAGGTTGTTTTCATTCACAAGATGTCCCTTGGCAACTACCTCTATCATCTTTCCAAGGCTCTCTCCGTATTTGAAGACCTCATCGCCGACTGCAAGATCGGTAAGCGCAATTTTATGACAATAGGGGATATCCTCCTCCGCGCAGATCGTCTTAACTTCTCCAGCCTGTTTAAAAACCACATTGTCTCCTGCCTTGACTTCCGTGACACAGGTAACAACGTTATCGGTGTCATCCATCATTAACGCATTGATATCCATGTTTCCTCCTAGCGAACCTTCTGATATAAGTAATTTTTAAATCTGTATCTGTTTCTCAACTACGCACATAGGTTAGCAGAAATTGTATATAAATTCCAATTAATGTAATTTACACATATATAAGCTATAGATAATAATACAGGATTTGCATGCGCATGGACTTTACGGTATGATAGGAAGCATCAGATTCTTTGCATCACTCTTAGTCCGCAGGTGAAAATTTGGATAACGTGGATAACGAAAAGAAAGATAAACCGCATGAAGTTTTAAAACAGTATTTTGGCTATGACGAGTTCCGTCCTGGGCAGAAGGAACTGATCGACGCGATCCTTCGGGGACGGGATGTCTTTGGCGTCCTCCCGACGGGCGGCGGCAAATCCATCTGCTATCAGGTACCGGCGCTGCTTCTGCCCGGAATCA
The DNA here is from genome assembly GCA_002449915.1 of Oribacterium sp. UBA6992. Classification (GTDB taxonomy): domain Bacteria; phylum Bacillota; class Clostridia; order Lachnospirales; family Lachnospiraceae; genus Oribacterium. The sequence continues at coordinate 11,921 of DJXY01000011.1, read as the reverse complement.
CTCTTGTGATTTCACCTCTTATATCTCTGATGCGTGATCAGGTGCAGGCGCTCAATGCGTCCGGCGTGCATGCTGCATTTATCAATAGTTCTCTTACGGAATCCCAGACGCGGAAGGCTCTTTTGTATGCTTCAGAAGGGCGCTACAAGATCATCTATGTGGCACCGGAACGGCTTATGACTGACAATTTTCTGAGCTTCACCGCCACACAGCAGATTTCCCTGATTGCGGTAGATGAGGCGCACTGCATCTCTCAGTGGGGACAGGATTTCCGCCCAAGCTACCGGAGGATCGCCGATTTCGCAAGGACGCTTAAGGAACGCCCCGTGCTGGCTGCATTCACTGCAACCGCCACTGAACGGGTGCAGTATGATATTGTGACAAGTCTCGATCTGGAGACTCCCAAAAAGCTGATTACGGGATTTGATCGGAAAAATCTCTATTTTGCTGTTAAGAAGCAGCACAACAAGCGGGGTTATGTCCTTAACTTCCTCTCGGAGCATCCGGACGAGTCCGGGATTATTTACTGCGCCACAAGAAAGGCTGTGGATCAGCTTTATCAGTATGTAATGGATGCGGGAATCCGTGCTGCGCGCTATCACGCCGGACTTTCCAATGCAGAGCGCCTTAAGAGTCAGGAGGATTTTATTTTTGACCGGGTGCCTGTCATCATCGCAACCAATGCCTTTGGGATGGGGATCGACAAATCCAGTGTCCGCTTTGTGATCCACTACAACATGCCTGCAAGCCTTGAAAATTACTATCAGGAGGCAGGACGTGCCGGGCGGGATGGAGAGCCTGCGGACTGCATCCTTTTGTACAGTGGTCAGGATGTGATCCTTGCAAGATACCTCATTGACCATGCCGCACCTGTAGAAGGCATGACACCGGAAGACAGGCAGATTGTGCATCGGCAGAACCTCTACCGGCTCGAAATGATGCGGAAGTACTGTATGACACAGCAGTGTCTCAGGAAATATATTCTGAATTATTTTGGCGAAGATGCCCCGGAGGACTGCGGAAACTGTTCGGTATGTCTCGGCGAAGCGGAAACGGACGAGGCGGTCGAGGGCTCCGGCGAACGTGCGCGGGAGCGTCGCAGAGAAGCCGCCCGGCAGCGTGCCAAGCATGCGCATGCCGGTGCGAGTCGGGAGGATCTGGATCCCCGCCAACTGCAGCTTTTTACGATTTTAAAAGCGGTGCGTACAGACTGGGCGCGACAGGAAGGTCGTCCGCCGTTTATTATATTCTCCGACCGGACCCTTGTGGACATGGCACTCAAGGAGCCCTGCTCGATGGAAGCTTTTATGAATGTTTCCGGCGTGGGGGATGCCAAGGCGGCGCGGTATGGGGCATCGTTTCTGGATGCGATCCAGCGCTTCCGGGCAGCGGAGAACGCCGGCGGCACAGAAAGATTGGTCGCGGATGCAGTCAAGGCCGGCGGCAGAGAGTTCCCTGCCAGGGGTCCGCAATGCGAATTTTATCTTACTCCGGAGGAAGCCGCTTCGTTTCCGTATCAGAAGCGCTATCTTGTCGCAGAGCTTGCAAGAGTCTTAAATACACTGCGGGATGCACAGCATGTAAAAAAGATTTTCGGGACAACCATACAAAACAAAATGATCGCCCTCGGGTATCTGAGGACGATCAATAATGGACGTTTTATCGAGCGCAAGGTTACTGCCGCCGGAGCGGACTTCGGTCTGGAGCTTGACACCCGGGTCGGGCAGAAGGGACAGGAATATCAGGATGTCTACTATACCCGGGAGGCACAGCGCGGCATCCTCGAGATGTTCACTCTGGAGCCTTCTGAAAAATAGACTGTGCCGCCTGCCATATTGTGGTGCTATACTGCGCCTGTTACACTGGAAAAGCCGGGCACAAACTGCCCGGCTTATATCATTCACCTGTTTTTGTAATGGTACTTAGCACCTCCGGATCCAGCTTGTCTCCAAGCTTCACAATCAGTGCCTGGCGGATCATCTCCACGCACTTCGGAAGTCCGAAACGCTCCGAGTTCAATGTCAGATCATAATTTACAACATTGGTCCAGTAATTTCCTCCTGTATAATATTTATAATACTCTGCCCGGTATTTATCGGTCCGCGTGATGAGATCATCCGCCTCCCTCTCATCGACATTCATGCGGCTCATGACCATCTTACGGGTAAAACGCCGCGGCGCCTCCACATAGACGCTCAGCACATTGTCCCGGTCCTTAAGCACATAATCCGCGGCCTTGCCGACAATAATGCAGCTCTCCGTCTCCGCAAGGCTCCGGATAATTTTAGCTTCAAATTCATATAAGCGATCATCCGACTTAAAATCTGTGCGTTCCGGGTGTGGCAGCATGCGCTTCTGGAGCCGATGAAGCTCGCTTTGAATATAACTTCCGCGGAGTTTCTCATCAATGTCCACAAAGTCCTGCTCATCTCTACCGGAAAGATTAGCCGCAAGCGTAAGAATCCTATGCTCATAGCTGTGGATTCCAAGCTGATCCGCAAGCATACTGGCAACCTCTCTGCCGCCACTGCCAAAGCCTCTCGCAATCGTAATGACATAATTTTTCATAAATAGTCCTCTCCGTGCCGTATGTCTGTCCCACTATCTTTGTGAAGCCAGGCTTACCTCAGTACAGGCTGCTCATGGCAACCGGATGAGCGTCCTTTGGAATCGGGATATACTTCTGATCCGCCATCACCTCATCAAATTCAGCTCTTGCGGTCTTGAGTGTATCCGGACTCTCCATCAGCTTCATCACCGCAAGCGCCAAGCTCTTACCTGCAAATCGCATACCCTTATGCGCCGTCGTGGACTTCCCCTGTGATACGATCTGCCAGCTGTGTCCCGGCGTCAAAGGTGCCAGTGTCATGCAGGTGATCTGCGCGGTCGGGCACTGGAAGCTCACATCCCCGACATCCGTAGAGCCACCTGTTGCCTTCACAATATGGATCTCCTCATAGGGCACGATAAAGTCCCAGAGCCGGTCCTTTTTATGCGCCTTCATAAACTTGATGTCCCCGGGAATCAGCATATCCGAAACAAGCTCATCATAACCACGGTCTGAACCTGCCGGCGCAGTCGCCGTATATTTTGCAGCTAGTGCATACTCCTCTTCCGTGTAGGATGGCACACCCACCTCCTGCATAGACTGGTACAAAAGCTTCTCAAGGGTCCGGTTGGAAACGAAATTGGCACAGGATTTTATGAAGCGGCGAGTCACCTTGGTATCAGTCATAAGCGCCGCTCCTTTGGCAATGTTGTCCACTCTTGCGAGAAGCTCTGCTGCATCCTGCTGCTTTGGCGCGCGCACAAGGTAAATTGCCTTGGCAGTCGGCTGTACCACATTAGGCGAATATCCTCCTGCATCTACAATAGCATAATGGATCCTTGCCTGCTCAATCATATGCTCCCGCAGGAACTGCACACCGACATTCATAAGCTCGAGACTGTCCAGCGCGCTTCTGCCAAGCTCCGGACAGCCGGCAGCATGCGCCGCCGTCCCTTCAAAACTGTACAATACCTGGAAATTGGCGAGCGAGCTGTTGGTCACTACAACATTGCTGGTCCCGGGATGCCATGTAATTGCCGCATCAAGATCCCGGAAGGCACCCTCTTTAGCCATAAATGCCTTACCGCTGCCGCCCTCCTCCGCAGGACAGCCATAATAAATCACCGTCCCCGGATGACCTGCCTTAAGATAATCGCGCACTGCTAGCGCCGCGGCTGCAGAGCCAACCCCAAGGAGGTTATGTCCGCAGCCATGTCCAGGTGCCCCCGGATGCTCGGATTTTTTTTCAACAAGTCCTGCGATCTGGTTTAGTCCTGACAGTGCGTCAAACTCTCCCAGAATACCGATCCGCGGACTGCCGCTGCCGAAGGATGCCGTAAATGCGGTATCGATGCCATATGCCTTGTCCTTAACGGTAAATCCCTCCTTCCGGAAAAATTCCGTGAGCTTCTCTACGGATTTTGTCTCGCTGTAGGCGGTTTCCGCGCAGCCCCAAATCTGGTCCGCAAGTACATCCAGTGTATCTTTACTATCGTCAATTACCGTAAGGTACTGTTCCAAGCCCATATCTGCCTCCTGTTTCTACTATAGTAATACTGTAATCCTGATTTTTCAGCCCGCGCTGAGTCCGCCCTCCTCATATTTCAGGCACGCGACCTTGTGTCCTGGTTTTATCTCACGGAGCACCGGCACAACATTGGCGCATCGCTCGGTGGCATACGGACAGCGTGTGTGAAATACACAGCCGGAAGGTGGATTCATCGGAGATGGCAGTTCGCCCGTAAGCATGATCCGCTCCTTATGGATATGTGGATTCACCTCCGGCACTGCGGAAAGAAGCGCCTTGGCATACGGATGCAGTGTCTCCTTAAAAAGCTCCTCCTCATCCGCTTCCTCCATCATGTGTCCTAAGTACATGACGCCGATCCGGTCTGAAATATATTTTACCACACTCATATCATGTGCAATAAAAAGGAACGAAATATCATGCTGCTCCCGGAGATCCTGCAGCAAATTGATGATCTGCGCCTGGATCGAGACATCCAGCGCGGAAACCGGCTCATCACAGACGATAATTTCCGGATTTAGGATGAGCGCTCTTGCGAGTCCGACCCTCTGCCGCTGCCCTCCGGAAAATTCATGCGGATAGCGGTAAAAATGCTCGGGTCTGAGACCGACCTGATGCATGATCTCCATCGCGGTATCGAGCCTTGTTTTAGGATCACCGATTCCGTGGATTTCCAGTGCTTCCATCAGGATGTCGCCAACCTTCTCCTTTGGATCCAGAGAAGTATACGGATCCTGGAAGACCATCTGAAACTTCCGGCGCATCTCCTTCTGTTCCTTACCCTTAAGCCTGGTGATGTCCTTGCCCAGCACCTCAATGCTGCCGGCGGTCGGCTCTGTCAAGAGCATAAGTGTGCGCCCCAATGTGCTCTTACCGCAGCCGGTCTCTCCAACCAGCCCGTAGATCTCGCCCTTGTGAATCTCGATATCAACACCATCCACCGCTTTGACATATTTTTTAGCGCCAATGCCCGTGTTGACCGGAAAATATTTCTTAACGCCGGTACCCCGCAGCACTACCGGCTTTGTTTTCCATGTATCCATATGCTTTACTCCCCTCCCCTGTCCGTTATACAGAAACTGTGTATCATAACCGTGTCCCGCAGCCCTTCCTTCACAGCTCGCCGATCCGGAAGCATCTCGCACGCTGTGTGCTGCTGGTGCTTATAAAGTCCGGCATGGACCGGCGGCAGGCTTCTGTCGCATACGGACATCTCGGTGCAAAGCGACAGCCCTCCGGGATCTGATTTAATAAAGGCACGGTGCCCTTAATCTGATGCAGCCGCTCTCCTGACCTGGAATCCAGTCTTGGAACCGAAGCCATAAGTCCTTTTGTATAGGGATGCTGCGGATGGTCAAAGATATCTGTGACCAGTCCTTCCTCTACGATCTGCCCAAGATACATTACGATCACGCGGGAGCAGGTTTCCGCCACCACGCCAAGATCATGGGTGATGAGCATGACACCCATGTCAAATTTCCGGTTCATCTCTACGATCAGATCCATGATCTGTGCCTGGATCGTAACATCCAACGCGGTGGTCGGTTCATCGGCAATGAGGAGCCTGGGATGGCACGCAAGTGCAACCGCAATCATGACTCTCTGCCGCATGCCGCCGGACAGTTCAAACGGATACTGGTAAAATCTACGTTCCGGATCGGGAATGCCTACGAGCCCGAGCATTTCAACGGACCGCTTTTTTGCTTCCTCCCTGGAGATGTTACGGTGGATCCTGAGCGACTCCATGATCTGATGCCCGACCGTAAAGACCGGATTCAGCGATGAGAGTGCATCCTGAAATACCATGGCAATCTTCTCGCCCCGGACATGCTGCATTTCCCGCTCCGAGAGGTCAAACAGGTTCTGACCCAGGAACCGCACCTCACCGGTATATCTCACAAGTTTCCGTTCGTCATAAAGACGCATAATGGACTGGGATGTAACACTCTTGCCGCAGCCGGACTCTCCCACGATACCAAGCATTTCGCCTTTTTTAACGGAAAAGCTTACGCCATCGATTGCCTTAAGAAATCCCCGCTCGGTATGAAATCCCGTGCAGAGATCCTTAACCTCCAGGATGACGTCCTGCGGAGCCGTTGCATAAGCATCCTCCGCTGACGTACTCTTAAAACCTTCTTCCGACTCCCGTAGAGAATCCGGAAAGATCAGCTTCTTATCTATGATGTTTCTCTCAGCTACTGCTTCCATACCTGCCTCCTTGTCCTTAGCCTTCGCTGGTCGGATCAATAAAATCCCGGATTCCGTCGCCCAGGAGATTCAGTCCCAGTACGGTCAGCGCGGTGAATGCACCCGGGAAGCACACGATCCACCATGCCTGATAGATTACGCTCTTCCCTTCATTTAAGATATTGCCCCAGCTTGGTGCCGGAGCCGGTACCCCTGCGCCTAGGAAGCTGAGTGCTGCCTCGGAGATAATCGCAGAAGCAAATACAAAGGTGACCTGTACAATGATCGGCGAGATGATATTGGGTGCCATATGCTTCCACATGATTCTCAACTTGGAGGCTCCCAGGCAACGCATTGCTTCAATATACGTCTGTTCACGGATGACCAGTGCTCTGCCTCGCGCAAGGCGCGCCATGCTCGGAACACTGACGATCGTAAGTGCCATGATAACATTCCGGATGTCCGCTCCGAGCACCGCCATCAGCGTAATCGCCAGCAGTGTGCTTGGAATCGCCTTTAAGCCATCGCAGATCCGCATGAGGATATTGTCGGCAAGCTTGTTGGTACTCGCGTAAAGCCCCACAACCATGCCGAGCACTCCGGAGAGGATGCCGACGGTAAAACCGACAAAAAGAGAAATTCTTGCTCCATAGAGCACTCTGGCAAACACATCTCGTCCCATGGTATCTGTACCGAACGGGTGGGCGAGGCTCATCGGCTTTAAACGGTTGACGGTATCCAGCGCCAGAGGGTCGTAATGGCAGATCACCGGTGCCAGTATGGCAAGCAGCAGCACCATAAGCACCACCACAAGTCCGAAAACCGCACCCTTGTTACTTGTAAAGCGCCGGATCCGGATGGCTCTCTGCTCCTTGGCAAGTCGCGCCTTGAGCTCCTCAAACCCGGCACCCGTGAGAGTCTCCGTGGCATTTGCATTCGCCGCCGAAACCGTCATTTCATTTGCATGCAGTATGCTCATAGCTTCTCCTCCCTTCAGCTGACCCGAACTCTCGGATCCACAACGCCGTACAAAATATCGACAAACATATTGACAATCACGTTAAAAACCGCGATCAGAAGCACAATGGACTGAATTACGTAATAATCGCGTCTGCCAATGGAATTGACCATCAGCTGCCCGAGCCCCGGAATTGCAAAAAGGCTTTCCACAACCGCCGCTCCGGAGAGGGACTGTACCAGGCTCTGTCCGATCACGGTGATGATGGTCACCAGCGTATTTTTAAATGCATGGACTGTGACAATCGCCATTTCTCTCACGCCCTTTGCCTTGGCCATGCGAATGTAATCGCTGCCGAGTACCTCAAGAAGCGAAGCACGGGTCATCCGCATCATAAATGCGGCATTCATAAAGCCAAGGGCTATGGCGGGGAGTAAAATGGATTTGAGGTGCATCCAGAAGCCCTGCCGCATCGGTACATAGCCTGAGGATGGCAGGAGCTTAAAACGGACGGCAAAGACAAGGATCAGAAACAGTCCAAGCAGAAAGCTCGGAAGCGAAATGCCGAGGAGCGAGAGCACGGTGACCGAATGATCCACGACAGAGCCCTTTCTCGTTGCAGCGATCATACCGAGCGGAATTGCAATCAGCACGGCTATGATCAGCGCCAGGATCGTAAGATGGATGGTCGGCTCCAGATGGCTCAGAATCATGGATGCAACGGTCTGGTGATTTGCCACACTGTCACCAAAATCTCCGTGAAATATGTTGGAAATCCATACAAAGTACTGCTGCACCAGGGGGCGGTCCAGTCCGAGACGGGCATGAAGTGCGGCAATATCCTCCGCCGTTGCCATGTCTCCCAGCATCGCGGCTGCAGGATCTCCCGGTACAAGATGTACCAGGGAGAAAATGACCACCGAAACAATAAACAGCACCGGAATCATGGATAAGATACGTTTTAAAATGAATCGTTTCATAATTTGTTGATACTCCCCATCCACTGATATCATTACAGAAGACCCTGTCAGCTTCAGAGCCTTCTGCTGCAAATTTCATATATCCGGAGGATACTGCATCACATCTTTTGGTATATCACAGGCAATGCAGCATTCCTCGCCATAGGTAACTATAGGAAAAGGTGATTGTTACTACTATTAAGCCAGTGGAATACCTGCGTTCCAGAACTTCGGACCGCCGCTGTACATATTGACACCGGTAAGCTCCTTTTTCCATGCATACTGTCCAAGATAATGACCCGGGCAGATGATCGGCAGATACTCCCAGGAATAGCCCTGCAGTGCTTCCCATTTTGCCTTGGCATCGTCCATTGTGGTGGCTTCGGTCATGTCCTTAAACATGGACTGCAGCTTGTCATCCACAGACCAGCCGGGATAATTGGTGCCGTAGTAAAGCTTAAGTGTCGGTACCGGTACCTCGGCAAAGGTGGTGATATACATATCGTAGAGACTCGGATCCTTCCGGTAGTCCGTGAGCGTTGCCCAGTCGACAATGTTAAGATCCACGGTGATACCCACCGCCTCCAGCTCGGATTTCATAGCGACCGCCATCTTATCCGAACCACCCAGGTTGGAGCAAAGGATCCGGAATGTGTCTCCACTATATCCTGCGTCTGTCAACAGCTGCTTTGCCTTATCGACATCATGCTGGTTGTAGTATTCGGATCCGGCATCCGTCTGCCAGAACGCCTGTCCGGAATCCATGTAGCAGCTGCCAAGTTCGTATCCGCTGCCAAATGCCGCTGTCAGGATTTCATCGCAGTTCAGCGCGGTATTGACTGCCTGTCGGAAAGACTGGTTGGCGCCAAGTCCCTGCTTATGGTTAAATATCAGAGCAACGGATCCCTGCTGTGCGGATGCTACGGAGAGTGCCGGATTTGCTTCGAGTCTTGGATAATCATCAGAGCTAACATTCCAGATAATGTCATACTGTCCGGACTCCAGTCCTGCAGAAGCCGTTGCCTGATCCGGGACAATATCGTATTCCAGCGTCTGCGTCGGTGCTGACTTATAGCCTGCCCAACCGTCCATTTCCTCTCCCTTATTACCATAGGGCACATAATCATCAAACCGATCCAGTCGTACGTACTGATCCTGTACCCACTCGGTAAACTTATACGGACCGGTGCCGATGTACTGCTTCATAAAGCCGTTGTCGTCCTCATCCTTGCAGGCAGCTGCCGTAGTAATCGCTGCCGGCTGTGCGGAGCCTGCAATCATCGGTGGCAGCAGAAGCAGGGAGGTATCGGCTGTAATCTTTACGGTATCGTCATCGACCTTCTCAAATCTTGCATCTCCTAGCATCGTGCTTGCCGTGCTGAAGCCCTCGATCCAGCGGTTCATGGATGCAACAACATCATCCGCTGTCATTTCCGAGCCATCATGGAACTTGACGCCGTGACGAAGCTTGAATGTAAGTGTCCTGGCATCGTCGCTCAGCTCATAGCTCTCGGCGAGCTCCGGTACTGCCTCTGCCTGGGAATTAAGTGTTACAAGCTTCTCAAATACGGTGCCGTCCATCATCTGACGGGCGATCAGGGAACTGTTTTTATGGAGGTCAAGAGATGGTGCCTGCTGCTGCACCGCGATGTGCAGGGTATCCTGACATTTGGTACCCTCTGCCGGTGCTGCGGAGCTGGTGCCTGCACTGCTTCCCGTTTCGGATCCGCTTGTATCTGCTGCCGCACTCGCTCCAGCGGCTGTCGTTGAATTGGAGCTGCCACCGCCACAGGCTGTCACTAAAAGTGCTGCCACTGCCATCACCGCTGCGGCTGCTCTACGATTTCTCTTTTTCATAATAGACCTCCTTCTGTATAGCTTTTAACCTCCGGTTTCTGTGCTATATAAGGTACAGATACTAAAAAAGCGCATGCCGACCCTTTGCTTTTTTCATTTGGCAATACGTCTTTGCATGCGCTGAGGTTATGGATTTGCTTCAAGTTTTTACTTGAATTAAAGCAAACTATAATCAGTTATGTCTTTAATGTCAATATATTTTTTTGATTTTTTATCGTATTTATCTGTATTTGTGTGCATTTTATAAAGACGCATTAATCATGTCTTAATATCTCCATGTCAACAGCTGTAATAGTATCTGTCCTTACTCAAAAATGGGGTGCCTGCAGCAGAACTAAATTCTTGCTGTCGGGCTCTGTTCCATCAGCTTTTTAAGATGTGCTGTCAGCTTTTCGTTTTCCCTGTAATCGATCGGGCACTCGACAAGTGCCGGCCCACCGCAGTTAAATGCCTGCTCCATGATCGGGATGATATCCTCGGTTTTATCAATGCGGAACCCGCGGACATGCATTGCCTCTGCCAGCTTTACAAAATCCGGATTTGTGAAATCCACAAAGAAATGGTCGTGGAAGCGGTCATCCTCCTTCCAGCGGATCAGACCGTAGCCGCCATCATTCAATACAAGTACCACGATCGGGATCTTTTCTCTGACTGCCGTCTCGAGCTCCTGCATGTTCATCATAAAGCCGCCGTCACCACAAACTGCCAGTACTCTCCTCTCCGGGTAAACAAGCTTTGCCGCAATCGCACCCGGCACGGACATGCCCATCGTGGCAAAACCGTTGGAAATCAGGCAGGTGTTGGGCTTATAGCAGTCATAATGGCGGGAAATCCACATCTTATGCGCGCCGACATCCGAAATCAGGATGTCATCCGGTCCCATGATTTTACGGATATCGTAGAGCAGCTTCTGTGGCTTCACAGGATAACCGTTGTCGTCCTGGTACATGAGATTTTCTGTTGTGATCGCCCTGCGGATCTCAAAAAAGTCCTTCGGTTCCTTTTTGGGATCGCAGTCCAGCAGCAGCTGCTCCAGCGAAAAGCTGATGTCGCCGATGACCTCCACCTCCGGCTGATAGAGCTTGTTGACATCTGCCGGCAGTGAATCAATGTGCAGAATCCGGTGCTGGTCCTTACGGTTCCACTTGGAGGGTGCCAGCTCCACAATGTCATAGCCGACGCAGATCACGAGATCCGCCTGGTCCAGGATGAGGTTGGGATAATCCCGCTGCGGAATGCCGATGGTGCACATATAGTAGGGGCTTTTACAGGAAATGATACCCTTTGCCATCATAGTATTGATCACAGGAATGCGTAATTTCTCTGCAAACTCCGTGAGCGCCTTGGCGGCACCTCCATTCACAGCAGAATGCCCTGCGAGGATAACCGGATGCTCCGCGCGGTTGATGACTGCCGCAGCTTCCTCAAGCTGGGTTTCGTCGGCATACTCCTTAACCTCCGCCGGTCGGTTTAAAAGCTTCCTGGCACTTCCCTCCGGCACCTCCATCTGTGCTACATCCTGCGGGATGCAGACGTGGGTTGCGCCCGGTTTCTGTCCCTCGGCATATTTAAACGCGAGGCGTACAATTTCATTGACCGACTCCGGTGACACAATCATCTTGGTACGTTTGGTGATCGGCTGGAACAGCGTCTCAAGATCCAGATACTGATGCGAGGTCAGCGGCATCTTGTCAGTGGTAACCTGTGCAGTGATTGCAACAAGCGGTGCACCGTCACCATTGGCATCGGCAACACCGGTGATCAGGTTTGTCGCGCCGGGACCGAGTGTGGAAAAGCAGACCCCCGCCTTTCCGGTCAGCCTCCCATAAACATCCGCCATAAATGCAGCGCCCTGCTCATGCCGGACCACGATTCCCCGGATCT
>DJXY01000067.1 GCA_002449915.1 Oribacterium sp. UBA6992 | reverse complement strand
GTTGCAAAGGACGTATGGGCAACAGATGAGTACAAGGACTTCATCGCAAGCATCCTGTTAAATGATACGGAGATCTACGGTGAGGATGATGTAAAGCACTATGATGATGCCTGCAAAAAGGCAGTGGAAGCATTTAAGCTGCTCAGCAATCAGAAGTAAGTGATGATAAGGCAGATGATTTTTCAATGAATGCTCATGAGTGAAACGAAAGCGTCGGAAATGCCTTTTATGGACTTTTCGGCGCTTCTGTTAAAAAGCGGCGCAAAAGAAAGGGTTATAAAATGAAAAAGGTCATTAAAATAAAAACTAATCTGCTGGCAGGTATTGTCATGGGTGTGTTTTCAATCCTCATGATGTTTGCGATCCCGTCGCAGGTACGACTTCCGATGTGGGACTCCGGAGCACCCAGTCCCCGGATTATCCCGGGCATCTGCCTGGTCGGTATGCTGATTTGTTCTCTGGTTCTGCTGTTTCAGAGCCTTGTGTTAAAAAAAGAGCATGTCTATGAGTTTGTATGGGAAAACGAAAGACCGGAGCTGATTCTGATCCTTGCAATGATTCTTTTTGTGATCGGTATCCATTTCCTTGGATTTATCCCATCCGGGATTCTGGTGTTCTGCTGGATGCAGTGGTTTGAGGGAGAACGCAAGCCGGCAATCTATATTTATACGATAGCCATGGTAATCATCGTCTTTTTCCTGTTTAAGAATGTTTTTCACATCAGTCTCCCAGCGGGGCTGCTTGAGTTCATCATGTAAAGGAGGGCGTATATGGGATACTTTGCTAATGTCGGCGCAGCCTTTGCGGCTGTTTTTACGCCAGTCAATCTAATGTTCATCTTTGGCGGCATGGTCATGGGCATGATCATTGGATGCATCCCGGGACTTTCTGTTACACTGGGTATCATCCTGTTCCTGCCGTTGACCTATGGCATCAAGGATGCTTCCACCGCAATCATTGCATTGCTTGCCGTTTATGTCGGAGGCATGTATGGTGGCTCAATCAGTGCCATTACACTCAATACTCCGGGTACCAATTCCGCGATTGCTACCACCTTTGATGGTTATCCGCTCGCTAAAAAAGGACGGGTACTGCAGGCTCTGGATACCTCGCTTTTTGCTTCCTCCTTCGGCGGCATTGTCGGAGCATTACTGCTTTTGCTGCTTGCAGCTCCCATTGCTGTGTTGGTTGCAAAATTTACTTCTGTTGAATATTTCTCCATGGCAATCCTCGGCATCTCGCTTCTGGCAGGTGTTTCCGGTAATTCCCTTCCGAAGGGCATTATGTCCGGTTTGTTCGGCATCCTGCTTGCAAGTGTCGGTGTCGATTCCGTAACCGGTGTTGCCAGATTTACCTTTGGAATCTCGATCCTTCAGTTTGGTATCGATATGCTGCCAGCCATGATCGCGCTGGTTGCCTTAAAGCAGGTGGTTGGAAAGCTTGCAGAATATAAGGTTAAGGGCGGCGATATGGGTGATGCCACAGCGATCGACAAGCGTGGTCTCTCTATTAAGGAAGCAGTATCGATTTTACCAACTACGCTGCTCAGCACGATGATCGCATCCTTTATTGGCGCGATGCCAGGTGTTGGCGGTGGTGTTGCACAGTTCCTCTGCTACAATCAGGCAAAACAGATCAGTAAGCATCCGGAGAAGTTTGGTAAGGGATCACTCGAAGGTATTGCAGCGGCAGAGTCTTCCAATAACGCGGTTGTTGGTTCTGCGATGATTCCGCTTATGACCATGGGTATCCCGGGAGATGGCGTTACAGCACTTTTGCTTGGAGCCTTTATCCTGCACGGTATGCAGCCTGGTCCTAACATGTTTACAAAGCAGGCACTGCAGGCATATACGATTATCGTCGGCTGCCTGGTAGCAAATCTTTTCCTCTGGCCGCTTGGTAAGGTCCTGACCCGTCTTGTAGCTAAGGTTGTTCAGGTCCGGTATACCTATCTTGCTCCAGCAATTATTCTGTTCTGCTTTGCCGGAGCCTTTGCCGGAACCGGAAACTTTAAGGAAATCATATTCTGCGCGGCTTTACTTGTATTCAGCTATCTCCTGAAGCTGATGGAAATTGATGCGATCCCGATGCTTTTAGGACTGATCCTTGCAGATATTATGGAATCCAATTTTGTTACCGCGATGATGTCCTATAACCGGGATTATCTGATTTTCTTTAAGCGCCCGATTTCCCTGATTATCCTGATTATCACAGTCCTTCTTGTGGGCTCTATGATCCGGATCAATAAAAAGGTAGATGCGCTCAATGCAAAGCAGGAAGAGGAAATCTCTAAAATGCATGAGGAAATCGATGCATCCGCAGCCAATGTATAACTGTATAAAATAGAAATCTTATCTTAAGTGCAGTAAGCGTACGATAGGATGCGATCGCTTAGGCAGATTAGATTAAGATATCTATTTGCAAATGTAATGTAGAAATGTGAGGCTAGATATGAGTTTTAAAGTTGCATATGTACCGATTGGAGTAGGGACGTTTCATCTGGAGAGCGCCCAGCAGGAGTTTGAGAAATCCATAGCGCTGTTAAAAAGCATTACACCGGACGTGGTTGTACCGGAGAAGATGCTTCTGTCACTGGATCTTCTGGATGCGTATCTTGATTCTTTGACGCCGGATCTCATCATCTTGCAGAACATCACCTTTGCCAACGCAGCTTATGCAAGCGAGGTGTTACGGAGATTTGATACGCCGATCCTGCTCTGGACTTTAAGAGAGCCGGTGATCGATGGAGGTCGTTTACGTTTGAATTCGCTTACCGGAGCTTTTTCCGCAGCCAATTCCATCCGTTATTTCCGTAAGGGTAAGAAATATGAGTACATCTTTGGCGCTCCGGAGGAAAAGGAAGTAGAGGATAAGATCCGGGCAACGGTGGATGCTGCGAGAGTAAAGTATGAGTTAAAGCAGCTTAAGATCGTTTCCATCGGTCATACACCGCAGGGCTTCGGCTTCGGACGGGCGCTGGATCAGGACATGATGTCCGTCTTTGGTGCAAGCCTTGACTCTATTGAGTCCAGAGAGCTGATCAATAAGGCTAAGGGCTTTACCGATGCTGAGTGTGAGTCGTATCTTACGGATGCGGAACAGCAGCTCGTAGGACTCGACAAGATGCCGGAAAAAAATATCAAGGACTTTGCAAGGCTCTATAAGGCATACAAGGATTATGTTACGGAAAACCATATCGGAGCTATTTCCTCCCGCTGCTGGCCGGACTTTTTTACCGAGTTCGGGACCCCGGTCTGCACTGTACTTTCACTTCTTAATGCACTTGGCGTGAATGCAAGCTGCGAGAGTGATACATATGGAGCATTGTCCATGTACATCGGATCTAAGCTTACCGGCAAGTCCTGTTTCTTTGGTGATCCGGTATCGCTGGATGAAAAGGAAAACAGCATTACCTTCTGGCATTGCGGCATGGCGGCATGCAATCTTGCAAGACAGGATACCGGTGCTGTAGTAGGAGTGCATCCAAACCGTAAGATCGGACCGACCATGGAATTTGGATGTGAGAAGGCAGACCATGCGACCATTTTCCGTGTCGGCAGAGATGAATACGGCAAGTTCCGCTTCTTTATTGCACGGGGCTCAGTGATGGATAAGCCAAGGCAGTTCCTGGGCACATCCATTGTTGTAAAGACAGAAAATCCTTCCAGAAGGATCATCGAGCAGGCAGTAGAGGACGGCTGGGAGCCACATTATGTTGTGGCATATGGAGACTGCGCAAAGCAGCTGGGAATCCTTGGACATATGCTGAATATTGATGTATACCTATTTTAAGTTGATAAATTTATCTATATATAGTTGATGAATTTACCCTTATTTATAAGTGCGCATCCGTCATGCAGCATGAGGAAACGAAGCAGGCAGGGTTAAGCCTGCACTAATGCAATGGTTTGTCGGGTAAGTAGATCATAACAGTATAGTCATAGGTAGGATATGCTCTGTCGAATCAATGCGGATGAAATAGGATGCGATTCGACAGAGTATTTTTATGTTAGTAAGTTTAGGGATGTACGATGAATTACACGGGCTATAATCTACCAAACGTCAAAATTGCCAACCGGAGCAGTATACTGCAGATTCTGACAGAAAAGGGTCCCATGGCGCGTAAGGATATTGCAAGAGAACTTGGACTCACAGCAGCGGCTGTAACACAGATCTGCAGTGAAATGATGAATCTCGGGATTCTAAAGGAAATCGGCGAGCTCTCCGAGGAGAAGCGTGCCGGTCGTAAAAAGATCCTGATTGGAATCGACTATACGTTTGCCTATGTTCTGGGAATCAGTATTGAAATCAGTATTACGACCATATCACTTGCGGATTTAAAGGGGCAGTGTATACGTAAGCAGCAGATTGCTACCGATGCAGATATTGCACCGGAGAAGTTTCTGATCGAGTGTCTACAGATCGGTAAGGAGATGATCAGAGAATTAAAGCTTACAAGAGACCGTATCCTTGGACTGGGTGTATCTGTACCCGGTATTGTATCGAGAGAGGATGGCGTAAGCATCCATGCATACCGGATCTGGGATACCCCGGTAGAAATCCGCAGAATCCTGGAACTGGAAACGAGCCTTCCGATCCTTGTGGAAAATAATGTCAAAGCTTATGCGGAAGCAGAGCTTACCTTTGGAGCAGGTCGGGAACAGGAAAATCTGATTTTTCTTAAGTGGGGTCCCGGCGTCGGCTCCGCGATCGTCATCAATAATAAAATCTATCACAACCGGCATAATGCCAGCTCTGAGTTTGGACATGTTGTGATCCGCCGTCATGGCGGGAAGCTGTGCCGCTGTGGCAGGTACGGCTGTCTGGAAACCGAGGTATCCACACATGCAATAAGAGATGCAGTCCGCAGCCGATTGAGTGCAGAAATCATGCCGCTGCTTTGGAAATATCTTGATGGAGACAGCTCCCGTCTGCATACCGGTAACATCCGGGAGTGGGCGGAGATTCCGGACCCCGGAATGCAGGAGGTTTTTAGAGAGATCCTTGTCAAGCTGTGTGATGCTCTTTCGGATGCGGCTACCATCCTGACTCCGGATCATATCATCTATTATGGCGATATTTTTCAGCTCTCATATTTTGCCGAGAACTTTGAGACAGTGTATCGCCACTCCGCCGGCGTAGGATATGAGGAGGGCATATTGGTAGAGTCTCAGCTTAAAGATAAGATCAGCTATATCGGAGCGACCGCTATTGTTGGTAATGAGAAGCTTCTTAGGAAAAACGACGGATGAGTGCTTCGGATGCTATTTCAAGGCAAAAGAGGGGAGCGATTCATCCGAACCGGGTGGATCACAGTCTAAAGGATGATGTTACTCTGCGCTAATTTAACAAAAAACTAACATGTATTTAGCGATAACAGAAGATATCGCGATTACAATATGCAGAAGACGTATCAATAAAAGACATATGTCACAAGAGGAATACGAAATGGACGATAAAAATAAATATATTATTGCCATGGATCAGGGCACGACAAGCTCGAGGTGCATCCTGTTTGACCGGAAGGGCAATATTGTGAGCGAGGCGCACCGTGAGTTTGCGCAGATTTATCCTAAGCCCGGGTGGGTTGAGCATAATCCGATGGAAATCTGGTCCTCACAGCTCGGTGTGACCATGTATGCGATGGGAGCGATCGGCGCGCATTTTGATGAAATTGCGGCGATCGGTATCACAAATCAGCGTGAGACCACCATCATCTGGGATCGAAAGACCGGGCAGCCAATCTATAATGCCGTTGTCTGGCAGTGCAGAAGAACTGCAGATATGATCGAGGAAATGAAACGGCAGGGCTGGTCTGAGAAAATCAAGGCAAAAACAGGACTGCTGCCGGACGCGTATTTCTCAGCATCCAAGATCGCATGGATCCTCGATCATGTGGACTGCGCAAGGGAGCGGGCAAAACGCGGCGAGCTTGCATTCGGCACGGTAGATACCTGGCTCATCTGGAACCTTACCGGAGGCAAGGTGCATGTTACGGATTATACCAATGCCAGCCGGACGATGTTGTATGACATCCATAAGCTCTGCTGGGATCAGGAAATCCTCGACTATTTTGACATTCCCCGCTCGATGCTGCCGGAGGTGAAGCCGTCGAGCTGCATTTATGGAGAGACGGATCCGTCCGTGATCGGCGCGGTGATCCCGATTGCAGGGGATGCGGGAGATCAGCAGGCGTCATTATTTGGACAGTGCTGCTTCCGCCCGGGCGATGTTAAAAACACCTATGGAACCGGATGCTTTATGCTGATGAATACCGGTGTGGATCCGATTGTTTCGGAGAATGGTCTCCTTACCACGATTGCCGCATCCACTGGAAATCGTGTGGAGTACGCGTTGGAGGGCTCGGTTTTTATCGCTGGCGCCGCGATCCAGTGGCTGAGAGATGAGATGCGCATGCTTCGTTCCTCTCCGCAGTCGGAGGAATATTGTACTGCCGTAAAGGATACCAACGGCGTTTATGTGGTGCCTGCATTCACGGGCATCGGCGCGCCGTACTGGAGCCAGTTTGCGCGGGGCACCATCGTGGGACTTACGAGAGGCGCGCAGAAGGAGCATTTTGTGCGGGCAGTGGTGGAGTCGCTTGCGTATCAGGCAAACGATCTGCTGGAAGCAATGGAAAAGGAATCGGGGCTTAGGCTCCAGTCCCTCAAGGTAGACGGCGGAGCCTGCGCCAACAACTTCCTGATGCAGTTCCAGTCGGATATCTCGCATATTGCAATTGAGCGGCCGTCCTGTATTGAGACGACAGCGCTGGGAGCGGCATATCTTGCGGGACTTGCGGTCGGATTCTGGAAGGACAAAAACGAGATCTGTGAAAATGGTATCTGCGAGCGTATGTTCCAGCCGGAGATCAGCAAGGATCGGCGCGAGACGTTAAAAAGAGGCTGGAAGCGTGCAGTAAAGACAGCACTCTACTGGGCAGAGCTGGAGGAGCAGGATCAGCAGGCTGCAGGTGCCGGAAGCTCCGAAGCGGAGCAGTGTAAAGATACAGAGGAGTAAAGAAGCATGGGTGAAAATACATATGATGTTGTAATAATCGGTGCCGGAGTCACAGGCGCTGCAGTGGCGAGGGAGCTTTCCAGACTAAAGCTTCACGCGCTGGTGCTCGAAAGAGCGGAGGATGTTTGTTCCGGGACCTCCAAGGCCAATTCTGCAATTGTACATGCGGGGTATGATGCAATGCCCGGAACCATGAAGGCAAAGATGAATGTCCGCGGCGCCGAGCTGATCCGCGAGCTCTCCCATACACTGGATTTTCCGTATCGGCAGAACGGTTCGATGATCCTCTGTTTTCGGGAGGAGGATAAGCCGAAGCTCACTGCCCTCTATGAGAGAGGCCTTGCCAATGGTGTAAAGGAAATGCGCATTATTTCCGGAGACGAGGCAAGAGAGCTGGAGCCCGCACTCTCCAAGGAAGTTGTGGCGGCACTGCTGGTTCCGACCGGCGGCATTGTCTGCCCGTTTAATCTGACTATCGCGCTTGCGGAAAATGCGGCAGATAACGGAGTAGAGTTCCGGTTTCTGACAGAGGTCACGGACATTCAAAAGGACAAGGATGCGTACCTTTTACATGTGCAGACTTCCGGGGGAGCTTCCGAGATCCGCACGAGATATGTGGTGAATGCTTCCGGTGTCTATGCAGACAAGTTCCACAACATGGTTTCAGAGCATAAGATCCATATCACAGCCCGCAAGGGGGAATATGTTCTGATGGATAAGGAAGCCGGAACGCTGGTTTCCCATACGATTTTCCAACTGCCCAATGAGCTTGGCAAGGGCGTGCTGGTTACACCGACGGTACATGGAAATCTCCTTGTAGGACCGGATGCGGTAGACCTGCAGGATAAGGAGGATACGGAAACGACCCTTCCCGGAATGGATGACATTAAGAAACGCGCGCTTCAGTCTGTGCCAGACATCCCTTACCGGCAGATGATTACCGGCTTTGCAGGACTTCGGGCACATGAGGACGGAGATGACTTTATCCTGGGAGAGCCGGAGGATGCTGAGGGCTTTTTTGATGCCGCCGGCATTGAGTCACCGGGACTCTCCTCTGCACCTGCCATCGGTGAATATCTTGCAGGATTGATTCAGAAGAAGGGCGGCTTCCAGCCTAACGAGCAGTTCATTTCGGAGCGGAAAGGCTTTATCGAGGTGGCAAAGCTTCCGATGGAGGAGAGGAACGCTCTGATCCGTAAAAATCCAAAGTACGGAACGATTGTCTGCCGCTGCGAGCAGATTTCAGAGGGGGAGATCCTGGATGCGATTCACCGTACCCTGGGTGCAACCTCACTGGACGGTATCAAGCGCAGAGTACGGCAGGGAATGGGACGCTGCCAGGCAGGCTTCTGCACACCACGAACGATGGAAATCCTCTCGAGAGAGCTGGGGATCCCGATGGAGAAGGTCTGCAAAAATCAGCCGGGTTCCGAGATGATCAAAGGATAAGCGCAGGCTGCAGGAAAGTTGAGGATAAATTTCATGACACATAAAGATATTGTTATTGTGGGAGGCGGCCCTGCAGGACTTGCGGCTGCCATTGCGGCAAGAGAGCAGGGGGTTCAGGACATCCTGATCCTTGAGCGGGACGCACGGCTCGGAGGCATACTTAACCAGTGCATCCATAACGGCTTCGGGCTCCATACCTTTAAGGAGGAACTGACGGGACCGGAGTATGCAGAGCGTTTTGAAAAGAAGGTCTATGATGCGGGAATCCCGTATAAGCTTAATACGATTGTTGTGAATATTACCAAAGACAGGGAGCTCACATACATCAATGAGGAGGAAGGCGCGGTTACGATCCAGGCTGGTGCTATCATCCTTGCGATGGGCTGCAGAGAGCGTCCACGTGGAGCGCTGGGACTGCCGGGATTCCGTCCGGCTGGCGTGTATACTGCCGGTACTGCCCAGCGACTCATGAACATCGAGGGCTACATGGTCGGAAAAGAGGTCGTGATCCTCGGCTCCGGAGACATTGGACTGATTATGGCGCGCCGCATGACTCTGGAAGGTGCCAAGGTCAAGGTGGTTGCGGAGCTTATGCCGTACTCCGGTGGACTTAAGCGGAACATCGTGCAGTGCCTCGATGATTATGGCATTCCTCTGAAGCTGAGTCACACGGTTACAAAGATCCATGGCAAGGAGAGAGTGACAGGCATTACGATTTCCGAAGTAGGACCGGATCGTCGTCCGATCCCGGGGACAGAGGAGTACTACTCCTGCGACACCCTGCTTTTGTCCTGCGGACTGATTCCGGAGACAGAGCTTATGAAAACCGCCGGCATTACCTTAAATCCCGTGACTTCCGGTCCGGACGTAGAGGATTCGCTTGTGACCTCTGTGCCGGGCGTGTTTGCCTGCGGAAATGTCCTGCATGTGCATGATCTTGTGGACTTTGTGTCCGAGGAGGCAGCGCGTGCCGGTAAAAATGCTGCGGCATTTCTCGGAAATCCGGAGGCGCGGAGTCATTCGACAAAGACAATGCTGAAGGGTATCAATGGAGTCCGCTATACCGTGCCGGAGATGCTTGATATTGAAAATATGGACCCGGAGGTGGTGGTCCGTTTCCGTGTTGGGGATGTGTATCGTAACAAGAGCATCTCGGTG
The DNA here is from genome assembly GCA_002449915.1 of Oribacterium sp. UBA6992. Classification (GTDB taxonomy): domain Bacteria; phylum Bacillota; class Clostridia; order Lachnospirales; family Lachnospiraceae; genus Oribacterium. The sequence continues at coordinate 4,456 of DJXY01000067.1, read as the reverse complement.
TATTATGATGACCGGAAGATCCGTACGATCCGGAAACGTGTCATGGCGCCGGGAGAGATGGAGCAGGTGATGCTGACCCGGGACAGCTTCCAGGGGATCGGTCCGGTGAAGGAAATCCGGATCGCCGTAGAGGATCCTGCATAGAAGCGCACACAAGGCGGATATGGGCATACCAGACGGCTTCCGGTCGCTGCGTGAAGCCTGAAAAGGAGCATCACCGCCGGGTGACCGCAATGAGAGGTAAGAGGCAACTCACGGTCTAAAGCCTATGGGCTGTAGCTACCCGGCCGTAAATGGAAAAGAGGAAGATATGGTAAGAGAATTAACATGCATTCAGTGCCCGATGGGCTGTCAGCTGACAGTCACGGAAACACCGGATGGAAAAATTGATGTAAAAGGAAACACCTGTCCGAGAGGCGCGCAGTACGGCGCCAAGGAAGTCACCAATCCGACAAGAATCGTCACTTCTACGGTTCCTGTTGCGAATGGAGAAATCGCGCGTGTGTCCGTGAAAACGAAGGAGGATATCCCCAAGGGCAAGATCTTTGACATCATGAAGGAGATCCATGAGGTCAAGGTTTCCGCACCTATAAAAACCGGAGATGTGATTATTGCGGATGCGGCAGGAACCGGGGTACCGGTTGTTGCAACCAAGGATGTCGCTAAAGCCGTGTAAATGATAAAGCGGCGTAAATCGTAAATTTGAGTGGAAACTGTCGGCTTGCCCGGATTAGGTTCACCCATGAGGAGAGATTTCCCCTGTGCAAATTAAATTTGAGTGGGGATGGTTTACTCCATATCAAAATAAGCTCCCTGCAAGATTGATCGATGCCGGAAAATCCGATTTCGATTGATCTCGCAGGGAGCTTTATTGATATTTATGCGCGAATTGTTTACGCTGTGGCTGCTGCCATTTGGGAGTTTTATACTGCAGTGTATCCGCCATCAACGCTCAGGATCTGACCGGTTACATAGCTGGATTCCTCTGCGCCAAGGAAGACAGCCGCGGAATTCAGCTCGCCCTCATGACCATATCTCTGCATCGGAACGGAATTTTTGGCAAATGCGCGGAAATACTCTGTGTTGAGTGTTTCGGTTGTAAGCTCAGTGTAGAAATAGCCGGGGCAAATTGCATTCACTGTAATTCCCTTTGTAGCAAGCTCTGCAGCTGCGGCTCTTGTGAAGTTGACAACGGCGCCCTTGGATGCATGGTAAGCGATTGTCGGGATTGCGGTATTTCCAACGAGACCATAGATGGAAGCGACATTAATGATACGACCATAGCTCTGCTTCCCGGAAGCGATTTTTTCTTCCATGTATTTTGCAGCTTTTTTGTTCATCGTGAAGATGGAGGTAAGATCCAGATTCATGGTGAAATCCCAGTCCTCTTTCTTAAACTCCGGGAGAGTGGTACCGGTGCCTCTTTCGCCGCCGGCTGCGTTAAACAGAACCTCCATATGTCCGAAGGTGCTGTCAATCCTGGCAAATGCGGCATCAATGGATGCTTCATCTGTTACATCACAGCCCACAGGAAGTACCTGTACGCCATATTTTTCGGATAATTCTTTGGCACTTTCCTCGAGTCTCTGCACACGTCTCGCAAGCAGAACGAGATCAGCACCTACGGATGCGAATCCTTCTGCCACCTGTTTTCCAAGACCAGAAGAAGCTCCGGTCACTGCTACAACTTTTCCTTTGTAATTGAACATCTAGTAAACTCCTTTCACTGCATTAATAATTTTATTATAACCTGTAGATATCCAAATGCAAATAAGAATCATTCTGCACTTAATCAATAATTTTTCTACAAAAAACCTGCTAACAAAAGTCAAGTGCTTTTGAGCAGGTTTTTTTAAATCTTTTGATTTTTTGTTTTTGCGCACACTAAAAAGGCTGGCGTTATTTTCCAGCCGGAACATCTGGCATAGTTTTTTATTGCTGATAAACTTCCATTACCCTTGCGTAATATATCCGTAGAAACTTATTTAGACCAGCTATCTTTGCGTGTTTCTTGCTCTTTCCTTCGCTTTCTTTTTTCAAAATGTAATTATAGACAGTATCATCTTTCGGTGCCTTATGGCTCTTGAGCACTCTCATTACTTCATATCCGACTTTTCTTAGAGTCGAGGATCCACGTTTTGTTATCCTTCGTTTTGAACCAACAAACTGGCCTGATTCATATGGTGGTGGGTCTATTCCTGCCCACGCAATCAACGCCTTCGCGCTATGCAGCCGGCGCACATCGCCGATTTCGGCGATCAGCTTTGGAGCAAGAACATCGCCCACTCCACCCATTGCCCGGACCGTTGAGTATTCAGGTAAGGACTTCGCAAGTTCTTGCATTCGTGATAAGATATTAGACAGAGAGTTATCCACAGCTCTCAATACAGTAACGGCTTCCTGTACCAGCATTTTGGTCGATGGGGTACTGGAGGACAGTGTAGGGATACCGCCGGATGCTAATTCATAGACTGTTTCGGCCTTTGATCTGCTCCGGTGGTATTTCTTTTTCCCGCCCAGATGAGGTATTCCTCTACAAATTCATCAAGGCTATGCGCCGTAATTATGTCGAAATGCCAGAAGCGCTCTACAAAGTCACTCAGCTTGTCCTTCCCGCTGGCTTCATCCCAGCTATTGAAGAGTTTCTTGATGCCAGGCATTGTATAATCCAGGATATGTGTCAGCTCTTGTAATGCTTTCACATGAAGTTCCATGTAGTACCGGTAACGACGGCCAAGGAGTTTAAGCTCAGCATACGTTTCTTCATCTCCCTCATGTTTCTGGAGTTTGAACCACTTATCTATGCCATAATTCGCAATCATGATTGAATCCAGCTTGTCGGTCTTTGCACCTCTGATACTATTGTCTTTTACATATTTTTTCATGGCGAAAGGATTGATTACAGATACGAAGTACCCTTTTCCCTGAAGGAATGTTAATACTGGCAGGTGATATATGCCTGTAGCCTCCATCACGACTCGAATCTCTCCAGTTAACTTCTTCAACAGACTGTCAAGATCTTCAAGATCTTTCTCCACATGCTGTATCTCGAAGGGGCTGCACACGATTTCGCCATATGGCTTTAGAATACAAACTGTGCTTTTTCCTTTTGATACATCAACTCCTACACTTATCATTCCAAACCTCCTCAAACTGTTATTAGTAATTGTTCCAGCCACACTTATTACCACTCAGTTTAGTTGGTTACGCGGGAGCTGATCCCTACCTGCTTAATCGAATGCTTATAATAAGGGGTTGGTTAACGGTTTTTTGTACGGATGCTATGATCCAAAAAAAGCCACGTCAGACCAATTACTCCCCTTATTATAAAGAATAAGTGCAACCGATAGGGGTAATTACTCCCTATCAATTACACTTTTATGGTACTAAAATAATACTGCAGGGCAGTAAAAAAGGCTGTCGCCGAAGCAACAATTTTTATTGCCGGTGACAGCCCTGACAGTAGCTTTACAGCATATTCAGATGCTTTTTATTTGCCTGAAATATTTTACTGATCTTCTTTAACAGTTGCGGTTGCGGTTTCCGGCTGTTTCTCTGCAGAGGTTTCAGTGTCGGAAAGAGGATTGGTGGCGCTGTCCTCTGAAGCATCATCTTTAGCGGCAGCATTGTTTTGACTGTCACTGGTCGCAGTGGATACAGATACCGTAGCTGCATTGTCAGCGGATGCCTCAGCAGTGGCAGTTGCATTCGCCGAAGATTTAGTGTCGTCAGAAACGGATGGAGCTGCAGGTGTTTCCTCTTTGGTGTCTGCAGTAGTGCCTTTGGCGGTATCTACAGTGGAAACGGTGTTATCAGATGTCGGCGCTTCTACTTTTTTGTCATCATGGTAGAACTCCACCTCAATATCATCATCATCGAGCAGATCTTCATCTACGGTATCATCGTCTGCATCGGATTCGGAATTTGGAGTGCCCAGCTTATCATTGAGGGCGTCCTTTACAGTTTTGTATGCATCTTTTCCGGCATCAATGGTAAGATTTTTGGCATCGACCGCAAGATTTTTAGCAGCGGTTCCGAGATCCTTGGCAGCAGCCTTGAGATCCTCCCGGCTCTGCGAGTGGCGTAAGGTGGTATAAGAACGCTTGGCAGAGTCCTTCATCTCATTGGCAGAGTCAACGACATCCGTGAAATCCTGATCTACTGCCTCAGAGAATTTCTGATATTTATAAAGATAGGAAACGACTGCGGCGACTCCTCCGGCTATCGCAGCTAATCCAAGTAAGCCTGCAAATCCTTTTTTCTTTGACATAATACAGTCCTCCGTTTCTGATATGCATTTTATTCATGCGCATCCATGATTTGTCATTCTTCATCCATAGCTTCATTATGATTCTAAATGCCGATGGATTTCTAATTCTTTAAAGTCATGATAGCACGTTTGAAAATCAATGTAAAACGAACTTTCTGTGAATGACGGCGTAAGTTTACTGTAGGA
>DJXY01000046.1 GCA_002449915.1 Oribacterium sp. UBA6992 | reverse complement strand
GGGATTGTTAAAGGAAAAGCTTCTCGGTTCAATCTCGTCAATGCTGATCCCGCAGTATGGGCAGGAAAAGCTGGTGGACATATTGATCGGTTCTCCACCGATAACATCCACAGTCATAAGACCATCTGCCAGCTCTACCACCTGCTCAATGGATTCTGCAAGCCGTTTCTCGATTCCCTCCCGGATCACCAGACGGTCTACAACGATCTCAATGGTATGCCGGATATTTTTCTCAAGATGAATTTCCTCGGAAAGCTCATATAAATTCCCATCAATCCGCACACGGACATATCCGGAGCGCCTGGCACTGTTCAGCACCTTTTCGTGCATACCTTTTTTGCCACGGACAATTGGTGCCAAAAGCTGGATACGAGTCCCCTCCGGAAGCTTCAGAAGCTGATCCACCATCTCATCCACCGTCTGCCGGCGAATGACTCTGCCGCATTTCGGGCAGTGCGGAGTTCCGATCCTTGCAAACAAAAGGCGCATGTAATCATAGATTTCCGTAACGGTACCTACCGTAGAACGAGGATTCCGGTTCGTAGATTTCTGATCAATAGAGATCGCAGGCGACAAGCCCTCGATAAGATCCACCTTGGGCTTCTCCATTTGTCCCAGAAACTGACGCGCATAGGAGCTCAGCGACTGCATATATCGCCGCTGTCCCTCCGCGTAAATGGTATCAAACGCCAGGGAAGATTTACCCGATCCGGAGAGTCCTGTCAGTACAACTAGCTCGCCTCTCGGAATATCTACATCAATATGCTTCAGATTATGCTCACTTGCGCCACGAATTTTTATATATTTTCTTTCCATTATTTATTGTCTCTAACATTCCAGCAGATTTTTGCAATACAACAATACTCAGGCGATTTTTTTAAGATACAGCCGGATCCTCTCGGTAACGAGACCAGCGAGAAGTCCGATCACGGCACCGGAAATGACTCCGGCAGCAAGCAACACCGGGAAATAATAAAATAACTGCTGCGAATGCAACAGCACCACCGCCGCCCCGAGCTGCCCGAAATTGTGCATGACGCCACCGGAAACGCTGATTGCGATCCGCGAAAATCCGCCAAGTTTTTTTAAAAGCAGCATGAATACCAGGCTCAACGCAAAGCCACTCAGAGAATATGCGAGTGTCATGGCATTACCAAAGGTAAATGCCACAAGGAAAATCCTTAACAGGCTGATGATAATAGTTGCACCGGTGCCGATCGAGTACAGACCGATCACAGTAACGATATTGGGCAGTCCGAGCTTTACACCCGGCACTCCTATGTTAACGGGAATCATTGCTTCTACATAACTCAGCACCATGGAAAGTGCCAGAAGCATGCCATAAAGACTGATCATTTTAGCTTTTGTATTTTTCATGTTCCTATCTTAATCTTGGAGGGGGCAAAAGTAAATCATTAATATTACAAAAAGGCGATATCCTTACGGATACCGCCTGCTCGTCTTCATAGATCTTGAAACTTGTTGCAATATATAATATTAACAATCAGGTACAATGGACTATAAAAATCAAAGCTTTACTACGTTTGTTGCCTGTGGTCCTTTAGCGCCGTCTACAACGTCGAACTCTACTGCCTGACCCTCTTCCAGAGACTTAAATCCATCTCCTACAAGTCCGGAATAGTGTACGAATACGTCCTTACCAGTCTCGTCCGTGATAAAGCCGTAACCCTTCTGGTTGTTAAACCACTTAACTGTACCCTTCATTGAATATACCTCCAAAAAATAATTGTAAAAGAATTCACAACAGAGTCATATTACCATAAATTGAATGCAACGTCAATCTGATTCCATCACTTTGCATAAAAAGCATATAGACAAATTCACAATACCATAATAGATTTATATCATTTTGCGTCCCGTAGCAGCTGTTTCAGCTCTTCCGGTGAGAACTGGTATGCCTTGCCACAGAAATCACACTTCACTTCCTGACTTTGATGCTCGTCAGCAAGCTTTGTAAGCTCCTTCCTGCCCAGAGAGATAAGTGCTCTGGATACAACCTCCCGGGAGCAGTTGCAGTAAAAGCTGACCCACTTCCGGTCATTGATTTCCAGCTTCATATCGCCAAGGATAAATTGGAGCATTTCCTCCGGTGACATGCCTTCGTCCAGCATAGCCGTTACAGATTTGATGGTTTTCAGCTTGTTTTCAAGCTGTGTGATTACTTCATCACTACAGCCGGGCATGAGCTGAATAATAAAACCGCCTGCCTGCTTGACCGTATTGTTTTTTTCCATTAAAACACCAAGTCCCACAGAGGATGGAACCTGCTCTGAAACCGCAAAATAATAGGTAAGGTCCTCGGCAATTTCTCCGGAAATAAGCTGTGTCTGACCGACATATGGCTCTTTCAGTCCAATGTCCTTGATTACAGACAGCATGCCTTTGCCTATGGCACCACCGACATTAAGATGGCCGGAAGCATTCGCCGGAAGCAGGACATTGGAATTGGCGCAAAAGCCCTTAACATGTCCGTGACTGTCCGCTGTTACGGTAAGGCCTTTCATCGGACCATCGCCCTTTATGGTCAGCGTAAGCAGGTCCTTATCGCCCTTCATGTCAACAGCCATCATCAAAGCTGCGCTCATGAGCCTTCCTAGCGCTGCAGTACAGATCGGAGCTGTATTATGAATCCGTCTTGCCTCCTCTGCCACATGTCGGGTGGAGCATGCAAATGCCCGGACCTGTCCCTCTGCCGCGGTTGCCCGGATCACATAATCTCCGCTCTGGGAGGTCCCTGCGTAACGAATTTCACTCATGCATTAACCTCTTTGGCATATGCCTTGAGAGCTTCCTCCTCATCGATTCTCATATGGCATTTCTTGTACTTCTTACCGGAGCCGCATGGACACGGATCATTAGGATAAACCTTCTTGCCCTGACGACGCACTGTGCCGGATGCCTTCTGCTCTCTGTACAGCTCATGTCTCCGCTCCTCGGTCAGGATACTGTCCCACTGTGGCAGCTTATAGAGCCAGCTTGCCTTTGCCTCAACCATGTTGTAATACAGCTTCTCCGGATCAATTTCGATCTTAACCACTGTGTTTTCATCCATCGTATCGATCGGATTGTGATAGCCCTTAAGGGAATCATCGATACCGTCCAGAACACCTGTGAAATGGAAAACATCAATCTTAAAGTGATCCGCCAGTTCTTTTACCGTACCCTCAAAAACATGTGTCGAATCAGCAAGTACTTCCTCGTAAAAGCCCTTTTCCAGTGCAAAATATTCATTCCAAAGCTTCTCCTGCTCCGGCTTGGTCAGTCCGTTGCCATAAGCTTGTACTCTCCATGTTTCCAGTAATGTTGCCATAATTATCTCCTTACTATAATAATAGGGGATTTCTGTCTTCCCTATCGAAATACGAATCTATTATACAAAAGAATCTGCAAATTACAATGAATGTTATTGACTCTGTTGAAGCACACAGCATTGCATTTCTATCTGCATCATGTCACTTGTCTTATCCTGATCAAGGCTCAATCCTGCGGCTCTCCGTATCTTTAAGGTAATCCTCCCTGGCGGATGGCATGCCCTTACGATATAAAAGCAGATTTATAAGCCTCTCGACGAGATTGAGTATAACTGCCCATGTCGGAACCGCGATAATCATACCGACAAAGCCGAACAGCCCTCCAAACAGGAGGATGGAAAACAATACCCAGAAGCTGGAAAGCCCGGTAGAATTTCCGAGGATCTTGGGGCCGAGGATATTCCCATCAAACTGCTGAAGTATCAGGATAAAAATCAGAAAATAAATACTCTGTATCGGGCTTGCGAGCAGGATCAGGATAAAGGAGGGAATCGCACCGATGAATGGTCCGAAAAACGGAATGACATTTGTTACGCCCACAATGACCGACACCAGCATTGCATACGGCATGTGCAGGACGGAAAGCGCAAAGAAGCAGATGAATCCGATAATGATGGAATCAATAATTTTACCAATGATGAATCCGCCAAACACCTTGTTGATATACTCAAATTCCTGGATCAGCATACCAGCTCCACGCTTTGGCAAAACCGCATAAATCATCCTGCGTGCTGCCCCCAGAAAGTCTTCCTTAATATTCAGGAGATAAATCATCACGATGAGACCGATGAAGATATTTTTAAACCAGTTTAACATGCTGAAAATCCCGATCGAGAGAGACGCAACGATTTTCTGCATGTTTGGAAGCAAGGTATCCTGGGTAAATCCTGTGATAAAGTCATATGCCATATCATACATCTGCCGTACGCCTTCCCGGATCTCCGGATAATCCTCCAGAGCCCGCATTGCATTGGCATAGAGTGCTGCCATATTAGACGGCAGCGTCACAGCCAGATCCATGACAGAGGTATAGATCTGCGGGATAATCATTGCAACCAGTCCAACCGTCAGTATGATCAGAAGCAGCACAGCAAGAAAGGTTGCGATTCCCTTGGCAACGTTTCTTGCTGCCGCCCCACGTGGCAGATATTTTTTAAGCTTTGGCTTCAAAGCATCCAGAAGCCGGTTGTAAATCGGAGAAAATAAATACGCAAGCACAGCACCATATATGATAGGTGAGAGAATCTTTAAAAGTGTCCCTATCGCACCACTGATTTTGGCAAAATTAACAAAAACAAATATGACGGCAACCACTGCAGCGGCGACCACAAAAACCATTGTCCCCCACTTGATCTGTTCTTTCCATTTCTCCTTCATATTTCACCTGTTCTCTGAAAGTAAAAAACAAAAAAGACAGGTGTACCAGAACGCCGTACTGCACGCTTGACTCCTAGCAACAGCTAGGTGGGTTTCCTCACGGGTACCTCTACCGTCCTTAACCTTGCGGAAGGCCTGGTATCAATATCACAAATATTGGAATCCCGAATGTCATATTTGTAGGTTCAATTTGTGCAGCCTCGAACGCCCCAGCAGCATCCTGTCAAAAGGATTATATCAAAGCATAAATTCACATGCAAGAAGCGGAATGTAATTCGTACACCAGAAGCAGCGTCCCGTTTCTCACAGAGACAGTTGCTTCTGTACCGACAAACTCATTGCTGAGCCCGGTCGGAGTCAGATTATTAAGTGTTACGTCCTCCACAACATATTTTAGTCCTGTCTCTGTAACTCCCTCGGATGTATCCGTCAGTGAAAATACCGATAGATACCCCTGCATGGTTCCAGAAAAGCAGACGCTTGTATTGCGGATCGCTGTAATAACCTGATTCCGTCCGTAAAGGTATCCCCTGCAGCCTTTACTTGCAAGGAATCCGAGAATCTGCAGATTGGCAATACTATGATCCACTCTTTTGCCTGTTCCTCCTAAAAGATGCATTTCCCGGCAGCCCTCTGCCAGTCCGATCCGGACACATGCCATCATATCCGGATCATTTTTCACCGGATTGATCACCCTGGTCTCCACACCATCAATTTCCATGTGTTTCAGATGATGGATATATTCCGCTTTTTCCGCATCCGCAAAAATACTGAGACCAGATACGGATCCGGTAACACCCTTCACCCCCTTCACCTGCATGGAATCGAAATCACCAATAATAAGATCCGGACGTATTCCTCTGTCTTTTAAATATTCATATCCCGCATCTGCCGCGATCACCAGATCATCCTTCTGGATTTCAACAGGTATGCCGTAAAAATCCCCGGCGCCCACAATGATGCATCTTCTGTTTTTCATGATCCCTGCTCGATTTTCTTAAGTTTTTTCTCCCGGAGAACAGCAAAGAAGTCTGTCATCAGTGCCTGGCATTCTTCTGTAAGTATATGCTCTGTCATTTCCGCCTGATGATTCAGCCTGTCCTGATGCAAAAGATCAATAACCGATCCGCAGCAGCCTGCCTTGGGATTTCTTGCGCCCAGGACAACCCGGGGCAATCTTGCCTGCACAATCGCTCCTGCACACATCGGACAGGGCTCCAGTGTCACATACATCGTACAGTCCTCCAGCCGCCAGTCCTGGAATTTTTTGCAGGCCTTGCGAATGGCAATGATTTCTGCATGCATCAAAGCATTATGATCCTTATTTCTCCGATTATAACCTTTGCCGATCACAGTTCCCGGCGTAATGCCAAGCTCTGAAGCATGCATATCCGCCTTACTCTGCGGAGCACTGCCATCATAAACAATAATACAGCCAATCGGCACATCTCCATTCCGCGCCGCCTTACGCGCCTCACGGATTGCCTGCTTCATATAGGTTTCCTGTTCAGTAACGCTATTCATTTTGCATCCTGGCGGATCAAAAGACGGATTGCTTCAATTGCTGTCCGGATCGCCTTATCCGTATCATGCTCAATCGGATTAGGGAGTCCCTGCTTGGCTCGTTCCTGATTGGACATAATAAACAGTACACTGCCGCAGCGTACACCCAGGCAGGCGGCCACAGTAAACAATGCTGCGCTTTCCATTTCCGAAGCCTTACATCCAAGCTTAAGCCATGCATTCCACTTCCTTATGAGCTCCGGACCATTGGGAAGCTCCTCCGGCTTATGCTGTCCGTAAAAGGCATCCTTACACTCTACCACACCAACATGGTATCGGAACTTAAGGTTTTTTGCTGCCTGCACGAGCGCTGTCTCGACCTCAAAATCAGCAACCGCAGGCCACTCGATCGGCGCATACTCCTTGGAAGTGCCCTCCATCCGGACCGCACCGCTGGCAATGACGACATCTCCGCTCTGTACCTTCAGATCCATACCCCCGGCAGTTCCGACACGGATAAAGGTATCCGCACCGCACATACGAAGCTCCTCCATGGCAATAGATGCGGATGGTCCTCCGATGCCTGTGGATGTCACACTGACCGGAACTCCGTCGAGAGTGCCGGTGAATGTCACATATTCGCGATGATCCGCAATCTGGCGCGCATTATCAAAATAAGCTGCAATCTTCCTGCAGCGTTTGGGATCCCCCGGAAGGATAACGTATTTTCCTACATCACCGGGAGCCACATCAATGTGGTACATACGATTCGTTTCAGAATAATTAATCATAGTATCCTCTTATTCTGCAGTTTCCAAAGCAATCTCCATCATCTGATGGAAGCCTGTCTGCCTCTCCTCTGCCGTTAGTTCACCCGGTTTAAATAAATGATCCGAAATCGTTAAGATGCCCAGTGCGTGTTTATGTGCATAGGCTGCATTCATATAAAGTGCCGCGCACTCCATTTCCACGCACAGTGCGCCCATAGAAGCCCACTTTTTATTCACATCCGGAAATTTATTATAAAAAACATCTGCGGACACTACATTACCAACCTTAACGTTTGCTCCAATGCTTCTTGCCGCTGTAACCGCCCGCTCCATAAGATCAAAATCCGCAATGGGCGCAAACGTCCCCGGAAGCTGATACTGGTATGCGTAATTGGAATCCGTGCAGGCCCCCTGTGCAATTACGATGTCCATGACATTCACATCATCCTGCAGTCCTCCGGCAGAACCGATCCGGATGATATTATCCACATCGTAAAAATTGTAGAGCTCATAAGAGTAGATTCCTACAGAAGGCATGCCCATGCCGCCGCCCATCACCGATACTCTCTTGCCTTTATACATGCCCGTATAGCCAAGCATGTTTCGTACTGTATTAAAGCATACCGGATTTTCCAGATACGTTTCCGCAATATACTTTGCGCGGAGCGGATCTCCCGGAAGCAGGACCGTTTTGGCAATGTCGCCTTTTTCTGCTGCATTGTGTGGTGTAGACATAAAAAATCCTCCTAAATCCTTTTATCACTTCTCTGTTTATGTAATATATTATGTTTCTTTTAATGTTGGTGTCTCTGTCAAAGTTACTGTTCCGTTGACTACCGCACCGTGATCATAGATCTTATTTCCGGCTTGCAGAATCCAGCTGCTCCGGTAGAAATGCATGTGGAAGCAGATCTCGCAATAGAAACTCCTGGTAATCCTCGGTCGATCTCGCAAGGATAATGCGGAAATGGTCAAGATCGCAAAACTCAGCCATAACCTGTCTGCAAATACCGCACGGCTGGCAATACTCAAATTCCGTGGCATCCTCCGGTCCTCCAACGATGGCTATGGAATCAAATTCACGGACGCCCTCGCTGATCGCCTTAAAAAAAGCGGTACGTTCTGCACAATTTGCCGCGCCATAGGAAGCGTTCTCAATATTGCAGCCTTGATAAATCTTTCCGTCAGATGCAAGCAGTGCTGCGCCAACCCGGAAATGTGAATATGGCGTATATGAGTATTTTCTGGCATCAAATGCAATCCTGATCAGTTCTTTTATATCTGCCATGTTACAGGAACCTCTTCTATTCTATAAATTATCTTGTTATCTTATAAATTTTCCAAAGGAATATTTACAGTATATCATATCCCGCCATTACCGCAAAGCATGCGCCCGCTCAAGTTCTTTGCAAAATGTCAAACAAATATCATAATGAACATAAAAAAATAGCTTGAAACCTTAGGAAAACCAACGTTTCCCACGATTTCAAGCCATTCTTTTCAGTCTGCGGATAACAGGACTTGAACC
>DJXY01000164.1 GCA_002449915.1 Oribacterium sp. UBA6992 | reverse complement strand
AAAACCTCATAATTCTGGGCTTCTCCGATCCTTGCGAGCCGCCGCATCACCTGCTGCCATACCTTAAGGCCTCTGCCCTCGCTCGCCTGTGGATTTACTATAAAATAATGCATTCACATCCTCCAATGCTTCAGATTATAACATGCAGTGCATGATCGGACTATAAAAAGAGTATAAAGAATCCGATTCACAAATTCATCAAACCTCGGACACAATTCGGACACAGATATCCCGTATAGTTACGGATGTAAACAAAAAGAGGTTTGCAGCAGCATTAAAAATTATTTTAAGAATATAGTACTGAGGAGGATCACATATGAAACAAGTAGCAAAGGTAGTTGCCAGCGCGCTGCTTTTTGGACTGGTTGCAGGTGCCGCCATGGTGGGTGTGAATGTAGGCGCCCAGAAGGCAGGCGTTACCAATCAGATCGTCCAGGAAGCAACACAGGGGAGCAATAGTAATACCGCGGAAACATCCGCATCTGATAGTAATAAAATTGCCACGGTTACCAACAGCGCATCCTCATCCGATGTCACTGCCTCCGGCAAAACCGTGTCCGAGGTTGCAAAGGAGGCAATGCCTTCCGTTGTAGCCATCACCAACATGATGCGTTATCAGCAAAACGGGTTCTCTCTGTTTGGTTCTTACGAATCACAGGAGACAGAGGTCCCGGCGAGTGGTTCGGGTGTCATTATCGGAAAGACCGATAGTGAGCTTCTGATCGTAACCAATAATCATGTCGTTACCGATTCCAATTCACTCTCCGTTACATTTGTAGATAATCAAAATGTCAATGCAGAGATCAAGGGAACCGATGCTTCACAGGATCTTGCTGTAGTTGCAGTAAAGCTTTCAGATATTCCGGAAAGCACGATGAATGCCATTTCCATTGCAACACTCGGAGATTCCGATGCACTTTCCGTTGGAGATCAGGTCGTTGCCATCGGTAACGCTCTTGGGTATGGTCAGTCCGTTACCACTGGTATTATCTCCGCTATGAACCGTGATGTTGAGACAGAGGAAGGTACCGAATCCGGACTGCTGCAGACGGATGCCGCAATTAATCCGGGTAACTCCGGCGGCGCACTCCTTAATATGCAGGGTCAGGTCATCGGTATCAATGTTGCGAAGTACAGCTCCACCGATGTTGAGGGTATGGGCTACTCCATCCCAAGTGCCAAAGCACAGAAGGTCATTGACTCTCTGTCAACTCTTACAACAAGAGAGCAGGTTACGGAAAATGAACGTGGATACCTTGGTGTCCAGGTCAAGAATATTGATAAGGAAACCGCACAGTCCTTTGGTATGCCGCAGGGTGTATTTATTTATAAGTTCACAGAAGGCTCAAGCGCGGAAAATTCCGGTCTGCAGGAGAAGGATATCATTACCAAGCTCGACGGACAAGGCGTAACAAACTTTGATGATCTGCAGTCCCTTCTTGCAAAGTACCGTGCGGGAGAAACGGTAACAGTAGCCGTAGAACGTATGGACGGTACCGGCAAGTATGTGGAGCAGGATGTAAAGGTTACACTTGGTTCTAATCCGCAGGCATCCTCCAACAGCTCCTCAGGTAGCAGCAACGGAAACAACCAGAACGGGCAGAGCGGGCAGGATCCGTTTTCACAGCCGAACCAGAACCAGCAGGGCAGTAATGGTCAGAACGGCAATGGCGGAAACAATAACGGCAACAGCAGCAATGGAAACAGCAATGATGGAAACCAGCAGAACAATAATGATGAGCTCTGGAAGCAATTCCAGCAGTTCTTTAATCAATATCAGCGTTGAATAAGCGTTACATAAAGCCTGCCCCGCAAGGGCAATAGCTGATAAATACCGCGGCAGATGTAAAAATCTGCTGCGGTATTTTTTAGTTTTCCGTCTTATATTTCCTTTGATCTAATCTCTCCGGACAGCATGTGCATACGTTCCGGACCATCCTGCGGATGATCTCCATACGGATCCGTCTTTTCGGAGGACTGTGTATATTTCACAACCGGGTATTTCACAACTGCCCTGGTACTTATGTTGACTTGCCACTCTGAAACGAGTAAGATGAATTTACGTAAATCATAAGGTGAACTCTTAAATTGATTAAATTTGTATAATGCAAGCAGCAAAAGAATGAAAGGATTTCAATTATGAAAATTTATAATACATTAACACGCAGTAAAGAGGAGTTCAAACCAATTGAGCCAGGTAAGATCCGGATGTATGTCTGCGGACCGACGGTCTACAACCTCATTCATATCGGTAATGCCCGTCCGATGATTGTGTTTGATACCTTCCGGAGATATATGGAGTATCGTGGCTACAAGGTAACGTATGTTTCCAACTATACCGATGTAGACGATAAAATCATCAAAAAGGCAAATGAAGAGGGCACGGACTGCAAAGTCATTACGGAACGATACATCCGTGAGGTGGAGAAGGACATGTCTGACTTAAACATTGAGCCTGCATCCGCGCATCCTAAGGCAACCGAGGAAATCGACGGCATGATCCACCTGATTCAGGAGCTGATTGACGGCGGACATGCATATGTTGCAAAGGATGGCACCGTATATTTTGACACAACCTCATTCCCGGATTATGGCGAATTATCCCATAAAAATATCGAGGATCTGCAGTCCGGCTTCCGCGATCTCAAGGTCAGCGGAGAGGAAGGGAAGAAAAGCTCCACCGACTTTGTACTCTGGAAACCGAAAAAAGAAGGAGAGCCCTTCTGGCATAGCCCATGGTGTGACGGTCGTCCGGGCTGGCATACCGAGTGCTGCGTTATGGCGCCGAAATACTGTGGAGGGCGTCTGGATATCCATGCCGGCGGCGAGGATCTGATCTTCCCGCACCATGAAAATGAAATTGCGCAGTATGAGTGCGCCCATGGAGAGCACTTTGCAAATTACTGGATGCACAACGCATTTATCAACATCAATAACCAGAAGATGTCCAAGTCCCTCGGTAACTTCTTTACTGTCCGGGACATTACAAGCCAGTACGATCCGATGGTGCTTCGTTTCTACATGCTCTCGGCGCATTATCGCAATCCGCTTAATTTCTCCAAGGAGCTTATGGATTCCGCCAAGACCTCTCTGGCAAGGATCATGACCGCTCTCGAGCGTTTGAGAGATCTGGAGGCAAAAAACCATGGCGATATCATGACCGCTGAGGAAAGTGAAAACAAAAAACTGATCGAGGAACAGGTACAGTTCTTTAATGACAAGATGGACGACGATCTCAATACCGCAGATGCCATTACCGCAATCTTTGAGCTGGTACGTCTTGCGAATGTTTCTGTGACCGAGTCCTCCACCAAGGCATGGACCAGCTATGTACTTAAGACCCTTGAAACACTGCTTTCCGTTCTCGGTATCCGCACAGAGCAGAAATCCGTGGATCTGGATCAGGAAATAGAAAAACTGATTGAGGAGCGTCAGGCTGCCCGCAAGGCTAAAAACTTTGCCCGCGCCGATGAAATCCGTGACCAGCTTCTCAAGATGGGTATCGTCCTTAAGGACACCAGAGAGGGTGTAAAGTGGTCGAGAGTCTGAAGCAGAAAAGTGAGGTCAATCGCTTGCGTGATACGGATCACAAAATCAATGATACAACTGCAGGGGCCGTGGCAGAAGCTTCGGTTCCTGTTTCTTCTGTTATAAGTTCTGCTGTGAATCCGTCAGAAACTTCTCTTCTTCAGATGTATCGGCAAACCATGGAGCTCAGGGATATGGACGCGAATGCCGTCTCTCCACTGGCGCTCGCCTACCTCGGGGATTGTCTCTACGACCTTGCGGTTCGCGAATACGTCATACAGCATTATCCCGGAAACATCAACCGGATGAACAAGCAGAAAACCATGCTGGTCTGCGCACATGCCCAGTCCGAGATCATGGGTTATTTCCTCGGAAACAATATGCTCACCGAGGTGGAACAGAATCTTTACCGCCGCGCAAGAAACCAGAAGTCTGAAACCCATTCTAAAAATTCCTCGATCCTCGAGTATCACCGCGCGACCGGATTTGAAGCGCTGATCGGCTGGCTTTACATCCGTAAAGAATATGCGCGGATGATTGAGCTGATCGGCATAGGTACAAGGCATCTTCTGGAGATTGGAAAGAAAGGAAACACTGAATCATGAGAGACCAAGAGCTCACGCTGATCGGCAGAAATCCGGTGCTGGAAGCATTCCGCTCCGGCAAAACGATTGACCGTCTGTTTATCCAGGCAGGTCTGAAGGACGGACCGATTTCCACCATCTTACGAGAGGCAAAAAAGGCAGGTGTCAAAGCTGAATTTGTGCAGAAATCCCGTCTGGACGAGATCTCTGAAGGCAGCAATCATCAGGGAGCTGTAGCATACCTTGCGTCCTTCCGGTACTATACTGTAGATGAAATCCTGAACTATGCAAAAGAGAAGGGGGAGGATCCCTTTATCTTTGTCCTGGATGGCATTGAGGATCCGCATAATCTGGGCGCAATGATCCGTACCGCAAATCTCGCAGGCGCTCACGGCGTAATCATTCGCGAGAGAAGGGCTGCGGGACTCACGGCAACGGTGGCCAAAACGAGTGCCGGCGCGCTTGAGTATACAAGAGTCGCCAAGGTGTCCAATATTGCAGGTACCATTGATACGCTGAAAAAGCAGGGGCTCTGGTTTGTCTGCGCGGATATGGGCGGAGAGAGCATGTACAAGCTCAATCTGACCGGTCCGATCGGTCTTGTGATCGGCAACGAAGGCGAGGGCGTTTCCCGGCTTGTGCGGGAGAAGTGTGATATGGTGGCATCAATCCCGATGAAGGGAGATATCGACTCTCTAAATGCGTCTGTCGCATGCGGCGTACTTGCGTATGAGATTGTACGGCAGCGGCTTATGAAATGATTATGAAATGAGGATGATCCGTCATGGAGCATAACGAGACCTTAAAACCATATGAAATCAGCGGACACACCCGGATGATCTGCCTTCTGGGCTCGCCGGTCGCACACAGTCTCTCTCCGGCAATGCATAACTATGCCTTCCGGAAGCTGGGACTTGACTATTGCTATCTTGCCTTTGATGTGAAGCCCGAGCGTCTCCCCGAGATTCTGCCTGCATTCAAAGCGATGCATGTGCGGGGCATGAATCTCACAATGCCGCTCAAAAATGATATTGTGAAATACTGCGATAGCTTGTCCCAGGCGTCCCGGATTTGCGGTGCGGTGAATACCGTAATTTTTGAGGAGGATGGCAGCATTACAGGCACGACCACAGACGGAACCGGCTTCCTCCGGGCACTGGAATCAGAAAATATCCAGTACCGTGGCAGGAAGCTTACGCTCATGGGCACGGGTGGTGCAGGAACCGCGATCCTGGTGCAGGCAGCGCTGGACGGTGCAAGAGAAATCAGTGTTTTTGCACGTTCCAGCAGCCGTTTTATCGACCGCACCCGCGAGGTCGTTTCCCGTTTGAATGCAGAAACGAACTGTAAGGTCGCGCTCTTTGACTATACGGAATGCGATCTTAAGAGGGAAATCGGAGGCTCAGATGTACTGATCAATGCTTCCAATGTTGGCATGGCTCCGAATACCGATGCCTGCCTTATCCCGGATGCTTTCTGTTTTCATGAGGGGCTCTCAGTGACAGATGTCATTTATAATCCCAAGGAGACAAAGCTCCTCCGTATGGCTAGGGAGCGAAATCTTGTCACGATGAACGGTTCCGACATGCTGCTGTATCAGGGGGCTGCATCCTTCCGTCTCTGGACCGGGATGGACATGCCAGTGGAAGAGATCCGGGCAAAATATTTCTGAACTTAACAGGAGGTATCCTTATGTGGCTGTTTTTTGCAATTGGTTCTGCTGTTTTTGCAGCTCTTACATCGATTCTTGCCAAAATCGGAATCGACGGTGTAAATTCCACGCTTGCAACTGCGATCCGCACCTTTGTGGTCCTCATCATGGCATGGGGAATGGTATTTCTCACGCATGCCCAGACCGGACTCGGAAGTATTGACCGGAAAAGCTGGCTGTTTCTGATCCTGTCCGGTCTAGCCACCGGCGGATCCTGGCTCTGTTACTACCGGGCGCTGCAGATCGGAGAAGCTTCCAAGGTAGTACCGGTAGATAAAATGAGTACCGTGCTTACTCTGATCCTTGCCTTTGTACTGCTGCATGAGCCGTTTAACGCAAAGTCCCTGATCGGTATCATTTTGCTTACCGCCGGGACTCTTGTGATGGTGCTGTAACATAGAAAGGGGCCTCACTCGGGCATGGAAAAGCTTTTACTGTCAGACGGACACTTCCAGAAAATTTTCTCGATCCTCATGATCGTCATTGTGTTTGCCGCGCTGATTTATTTCAGCAATCTTACCTTCCGCAGAATCCAGAAGCGACGAAACAGTATCTTTTCCAAGTTTCTGCACAGCTTCTTAAATATTGTGCTGCTTTTTATTGCGATATACTCCATCCTGTCTCAGTTTGAGATAACACGGGAAATCAGTACCGTAATCCTGCAGAGTAGTACCCTGCTCATCGCAGTTGCAACTTTTGCAGCGCAGCAGGCACTCAGCAATGTCATTTCCGGATTTATGCTTTCCGCTTCCCGCCCGCTTGAGATCGGGCAGAAGGTAAAGATCCTGCAGGGCGGCAGTCTCATTGCGGAGGGTATCGTAAAGGATATGACCTTCCGACATGTAGTGATCGAGAGCTATGATGGGCAGAGCAACATTGTGCCGAACAGCGTCATTGATCAGGCGGTGATCGTCAATGCAAACTACGTTGCCGGAACCGGAAATTTCCTGGAATTTGAAGTGGCATATGACTCGGATTTTGACAAGGTACGGAAGGTGATCCGCCATGCACTGGAAACCGAGCCCTATGTCACCCGCAAGGATATCACCATCACCACCAGTAACCTTACCTCAAACGGCGTTATATTTAAATTTGCCGTATGGACAGAAACTGTGAATGAAAACTTCACGGCTTGCAGCAATCTCCGCGAGAGGATTGTCGAGGATTTCCGTAAAGAGGGCATTGAGATCCCCTATCAGACGATCGACTTAAACCTGCATCAAGGTTTTAAATCTGATAAGGATGCATGCAGAAAATGAAAGAGATTTGAAATCGTTACATCTGATCCCCGGGCATATACAAAATGGCTGGGGCTTTATATTTCTAAGCCTGAAATCGGGTTTAATAAAAGGAAACTGAGAAAAAGACGCTAAGAAAAAGACTAGAAAAAACTGGAAAAGAGATAATAAAATGCAGAAATATTTTGACCTGAATGAAGACGGACTCAGTATCCGGTGCAAGCTTTACTATGCTAAAGATCTCCACAATCTGCCAAATATTGTCGTGGCAACCTACGGCTTTGGTGGCAATAAGGATAATCACGCGGTTGAGAAATTCGCAGAACGCATTACCACAAAATATCATGGCTACGGCGTGGTCTGCTTTGACTGGCCCTGCCATGGCAAGGACGCCCGCAACAAGCTGATCCCGGAGGAGTGTATAACCTATCTGGATCTTGTAACAAAGTATGTAAAATCGGAGATGCACGCAGAGCGGGTGTATAATTACAGTGCAAGCTTCGGTGCCTACATTACACTCCGATATCTTAATGAACGAGGTGCAAATCCTTACGACCGGATCGCATTCCGCTGCCCGGCAATCAAGATGTACGACTCACTGCATGCCGGAGTAACCCCGGAAGAGGAGGACAAGCTTGCCAAAGGAAAAGAGATTATCCGCGGATTTGACCGTAAAATCAAGCTCACACAGGACTTTTTTGATGACCTGAAGGTCCATGACATGAGTAAGCCCGACTTTATGGATTATGCGGACAGCATCCTGATGATTCACGGAACAAAGGATGAGATGGTACCGATTTCCGAAGCAGAGGAGTTCTCAGATAAAAACGTGATCGAGCTTGTTAAGGTCGAGAATGCAGACCATCCCTTCTCCAATCCCACCTGCATGGATCTTGCCATCCAGAAAATCATCGAGTTTTTTGCCCCGGAAACAGACTGATTTACAATGGTTAAACGAATCCACCTGGCAACGAAAGGATCATAATATGAATCAATATGAACTGATGGCAAAGCAAATTGAGGCAATCGCTAAAGAGGACCCGGACCGGATTCCGGTACTGAGCAATACTTCGGCTCTGATTTATGATACGGTGACGGATGTAAATTGGGCGGGCTTCTATCTTGTCGATGGGGACCATCTGACATTGGGACCGTTTCAAGGTAAGGTTGCCTGCATTCATCTGTATCCGCATAAAGGCGTCTGCGGCACCTCATGGGCAGAGGACAGACCCCTGGTTGTCGCAAATGTACATGAGTTTGAGGGTCACGTTGCCTGCGACAGTAAGACGAACTCCGAAATTGTGATCCCAATCCATGACCTCCGTAATCCGGAGCACCCGGTGATCGGTGTGCTGGATATTGATAGTATTTTCCTGGACCGTTTTCAGCCGGAGGATCGCGAGGGACTTGAGCTTGTTGTGCGGACGCTGGAATCCGTGACGAGGTTCTGAGGATAGGTTTTAGCAGCATGCAGTTTTTATGAGGTGAAAACAATGCAGTTAGAGAAAGATAAATATGAACTGACTCCAGAGGAAATCCGGGAAAATCTCCGGGAGGTGCATGCCAATGTTGCTGCTGCCTGCGAGAGAGTTCATCGGAATCCGGCAGAAGTGACCCTCTGCGCGGTCAGCAAACTAAAATCAGTCAATGATATTGAAGTCGCTATGGCTGCCGGGCAGCATCTGTTTGGCGAGAATTACGTACAGGAAATTACTGCCAAGTATGCAGAACTTGGCGACCGGGCGGAATGGCACATGATTGGTCATCTGCAGAGAAACAAGGTTAAGTATATTATTGACAAGGTGACTCTGATTCATTCCGTGGACAGTCTGGAGCTGGCCGCAGAGATCGAGAAGCAGGCGGCAAAGCACGATAAGGTGATGGATATCCTGCTGGAGGTAAACATCGCAGGAGAGGAAAGTAAATGGGGATTCACTGCGGAGGAAACACTTCCGATGGCTGAAAAAATCGGCGCTCTGCCTCATGTCCATGTCCGTGGTCTTATGACATCTGCGCCCTACACGGAAGATGCCGAGACCAACCGCATTCACTTTAGAAATCTCAAGACTCTCCAGGATCATCTTAAGGTCGCTGGATATCCCGGCGTCGATGCAGACATCCTCTCTATGGGCATGACCGCCGATTACACGGTGGCAGTGGAAGAGGGCGCCACCATGATCCGGGTCGGCACCGGAATCTTTGGGAAGCGAGACTACGACAAATAACAAAAAACCGCCTGAATATCCTACCGATAGGTAAGATATCACAGACGGTTTTTTTATGAATTATAGTTTTAATTCAGAATCCTAACTCGCTGTTTTTGGATTCTGTCGGATGAATTTGTACAAAGATCGGGTAAGAAATCAATCCATGCCGCCAAAGAGAATATGAAATATATCCCCTTCCACCCGCATAATTTGCAATAGGCCAGTTATCTGCGGAATTAAATGACGGAACATCTACTATAACATCCCACTGTTGATGATCTGCTGCTGTAACAACCTGTGATACGATGTCCTCATCAATTTTTTTACACATTTCCGGCGATAATCCTGCCCGGTTTGTTGGCGCGTAAAAATCGTGATTATATCCAAGCAGTACAAAACCATTTATAACTATTGCGACAGCTGTGCCTGCGAATAAGAGTTGGGTTTCCAGCGCTTTACTGTAAACGGTTGCTGCAAAAATCAGTACCGCAAGTAACAGATAAAAAAGAATCGCTATCTGTACATCATCCCGTATAATATAGGAAGCATCTGATTTTGCGCAAAGCAGTATCTCAAACACTAAAACTATCCCAAAGCATAGTAGCATTCCCAATACTATAATTGTTTCCGGTTTTTCAGACTGCTCGTTGTTCTTGCCTCTAAACACGATGACAGAAACCAGTAATAGAACAACTATGGATAAAACAGAAATTTTATTAAAATTTGAAACACAGTTCGTTAAGTGTTGAAATGTTGCTGCAAATCGAAAACCCGGATAACCGGATGCCCGCCCGCCTGACAATTCAAAGATCGCACTAATAAAAAAGAGAACAACGACATAGATATGATAAAATTGGTTTTTCAGAATTTTTTTATCATTAAATTTGGTTTTTATTGCATACACAAATGCAAATAAAAGCTGGACTCCACCATATGCTGCCAGGATAATTGCCGGAAAAAGATTGGAGAAAATGCCAAAGTAGCCGAGAATCAACAATATAAACAAGGAAAATCTGGAATATTGATTCTCATGGTACATGCAATATAATACGATGGATTCATTTAGTAATGCCGGGATCGT
The DNA here is from genome assembly GCA_002449915.1 of Oribacterium sp. UBA6992. Lineage (GTDB taxonomy): Bacteria > Bacillota > Clostridia > Lachnospirales > Lachnospiraceae > Oribacterium. The sequence goes on along the minus strand of DJXY01000164.1, from coordinate 2,663 downwards.
ATAAAAGAAATAGCAGTTTGCGCTTCCGGATCTCCAAAGCCAGAAATTACCGGTGGATCCCTTAACCATAATAGTAAAATGAATTGCAGTCCAAAAAATAATCAACAGAAGAGAAAAAACTCTGTTTGTCGAATATTTAAAAAACACCTTATACAAAGAATACAACGTAATTGTAAGTAAAAGAGCCATGACTGCAGCATAGGTAAATGTCATGGAAGAAATATAATCTCCAAGGATTGGATATACAACCAACGCTGCAAATATGGAAACATTTGGCATCATAATCTCGGGTAAAACTCTCGAAGGGTTCCAATTCCCCCAAAGTGGCACTGGATATCTGTAATAGCCCATATAGTACCAGTCATCCGTATCTAAAGGAACTATGGGGCTCACTTTGAAATAATACATAAAGAACAGCAAAAAAGTAATTGCAATGAATACCATTGAAATGATAATTCCGTTAGATTTGCATCCTGATCGAATACGTTTATCCTTCTGATGATTCAGACTCTGTTGCATTTTTTATATCCTCCCAATAAGGTGTTTTTTCACTGATAATGTATCTTGGCCGACGCTTGGTTTCCATATAAGTTTTTCCAACGTATGCTCCGATAATTCCAAGGCTTAAAAGCTGTACACCGCCAAGGAAGCAGATAATACAGACAAGAGACGCCCATCCTGTCACCGTATGACCTACAATTGAAGCGATCACTGCCCACAAAATACCTGCAAGGCCAAATAAGCTGACAATCATGCCCAGACATGCAATCATCGTAATTGGTTTAATAGAAAGGCTGGTGATTCCATCTATGGCAAGTGCAAGCATTTTCCCCAGCGGGTAATGGCTTTTGCCTGCGATTCTCTCATGTCTTGTATAATAGACGGACGTACTTTTAAAGCCTACCAAAGGAAACATACCGCGCAGGAAAATATTCACCTCATGAAAATCCGCAAAGTGTTTAAGCACCAGACTGCTTACAAGTCGATAATCCGCATGATTATATACAACATCAACCCCCATGAACTGCAGCAACTTATAATAGCTTTCGGCACTAGCTCTTTTAAACCACCGGTCCGACTGCCGGTCTGCACGGACTCCATACACAACCTCGCATCCGTCCAGATAGGCATCCACCATCTGATCCATTGCATGAATGTCGTCCTGCCCATCACAGTCAATGGAAATCGTTATGTCTGCGTGATCCCGGGCTTCCATTAATCCTGCAAGTACCGAGCTCTGATGTCCACGGTTTCTGCTCTGACTAATCCCGATAAAATACGGATTGTCTGACGATAGTTGTTTAATCAGTGTCCATGTTGCATCCGAAGAACCGTCATTCACAAGCAAAATCCGGCTGCGGTCTGAAATTTTCTGCGTATCTATCAGATATTTTAGTTCCTGCAAAAAAGCCGGTGCTGTCAAGGGCAGAACAGCCTGCTCGTTATAACAGGGAATGATGATCTAAAGTACTGGTTTTGCGTTGCGATCTTGCTTTGTCATACTATCAGATATGGTCTCTTTCATGTATGTAAGAAATCAAATTATTTAAAGCATATTTAAGTGATTATTTATTTTCCATAAAAGTATACTTTATATCAAAGAAAAAAGAAACCCGGAAAAAACCTTATGCTTTTCCGGGTCTTAATATGAAAAAAGCTGGCAACCGGAATCGGACCGGTGACCTCCGCACTACCAATGCGACGCACTACCGACTGTGCTATGCCAGCTTGTCTCATTTCTGAGAACTCGTATAATTTATCACAGGAATACATGTCTGTCAATTGTATTTTGAAATAAATATTGTTAAACTAAGCAAGTGCAGTAAATAAGTGCTGCGGCATCTTATATGAGAGTGTATTTTAGAGCGATACTATAAATTGAACATATGAATTTTGATCACCTTATTTTTGCCTTGGAAATGGTCGGAACCGTTGCATTCGCCGTATCCGGTGTAATGGTTGCCAAAGAGCGGAAAATGGATATTTTTGGAGCGATCCTGCTGGGATGCGTCACAGCGGTCGGTGGTGGAATGATCCGGGATCTTATACTCGGAGAAACGCCGCCTGCAATGTTCCGTCGCCCGATTTATGTGGATGTGTCCTTTGTGACATGCCTGATTTCATTTGTTTTGGAACGGCATCGTCTGGGCAGACGTTTTTTTGACCGCTTTGACCAGACACATGCCAGAACAGCTCTGATCCTGAATGCTGCCGACTCGATCGGGCTCGCAGCTTTTGTGGTAGTCGGCTGCCGCACTGCGGTGAATGCGGGCTACGGCGACAATACCTTCCTTACATCCTTTGTCGGCGTCCTTACGGGAATCGGCGGAGGTATCCTGCGTGATATCATGGCGGGGCAGATGCCGCTCATTATGCGGAAGCGGGTTTATGGAATTGCGGCAATTGCCGGAGCATTGCTATATACAGAGCTTCAGACGGTAGGAGTGCAGCAATTGATTGCCGCTGTGATCAGCATGCTTTGTACGGTTCTGATTCGTTTCCTTGCCATCTATTTCCGCTGGAACCTGCCGGCGTTCCGGTAGGCTGCAGCCGGCGCATGACTATTTTTTTAAATTTCCAGTTGACAGAATGGTTCTCAATGTGTATAGTATATTTCCGTCAGGCGCCTTTAGCTCAGTTGGTAGAGCAGTAGACTCTTAATC
>DJXY01000051.1 GCA_002449915.1 Oribacterium sp. UBA6992 | reverse complement strand
CGGACTCTGACTCCGTCATTTCGTGGTTCGAATCCACGTAGCCCTGCTAAATAAGACCCGACGCTTTGAGAATTCAAGGTGCCGGGTCTTATATTATGTATCGCCCGTCAGCCCCAAAATTAATAAGTCGTAATTATATAAGAATCTCTTGCAGTTATCCTCTTGGTGGAGTAAAGTCTAAGAAAAAGGGGGCAAACCATGAAAAACTTTTTTAAAGAATTTAAAGAATTTGCGATTAAAGGCAATATGATCGATCTGGCTGTCGGCATGATCATTGGTTCTGCATTCACTGCTCTCGTAAAGGCCTTTGTAGACGAAATTGTTATGCCTCTTCTTTCTCTGATTACCGGAAAGATCGACTTCAACAACATGTTTATCCCTCTGGCTGGTCAGACAACCAAGGTGTATTCTGAAGCCGTTGCCGAGGGCGCAGTACTGGGCTATGGTGCATTCATCACAGGTGTCATCAATTTCCTGATTATGGCGCTGGTCGTATTTATTTTTGTGAAGCAGATGAACCGGCTTCGGAAACCTGCAGCAACTCCGGAGACAGCACCAACTGAGAAGGAATGTCCGTACTGCAAGACCATGATCCCGATTGCCGCAACGAGATGTCCGCATTGTACTTCAAAGCTTGCCGGCTTTAAGGAGGAGACGACAGCAGAGGCCTGATGGCGCTGTCGGATCTCCCCATGTGACATAAGCCGGATTTAAAAAGATTTTACCGGAATGAACGAAATTACATTAAGCACAAAAGAACGTAGCAGGATAAGTGAAAGAGCAGGTTTTGTAGGCATATTATGCAACCTGCTTCTTTTTGTATCCAAGCTTCTTGTAGGGCTCCTGGCAAACTCCGTGTCCATCATGGCAGATGCCTTTAACAACCTTTCCGATGCCGGAAGCTCTGTCATTTCCATCGTCGGATCCAAAATGGCGGCAAAGCAGGCCGATGCCAACCATCCGTTCGGGCACGGGAGGATTGAATACATCGCTGCATTCATCATCGCCTTCCTGGTAGTCGAGGTCGGTATTACCGCCTTCCGAAATGCAGTAGGCCGGATCCTGCACCCGGAGGAGCTTGTGTTTTCGCGGATTACCGCCGGCATCCTCATTGCATCTATCCTGATCAAGTGCTTCATGGCGTGGTACTATAAGCAGGTTGCGCATCGCATTGATTCCAAGGTCTATGAGGCATCCGCGTCTGATTCCCTGCAGGATACCATTACAACTACGGCGACGCTTGTGTCTCTTTTGATTTACCGTTTTTCAGGTCGTAACCTGGATGCGATCATCGGACTCATTGTATCCATCATCGTCATCTATAACGGCATTGGCATTGTGCGTGAAACTCTGCGCCCTCTGATCGGAGGCTCCATTGATCCGGCGCTTTATGAGCGAGTTATATCGTTTGTAAAAAAATACCGGGGCATTTATGGAGCCCACGACCTGGTGGTACATAATTACGGTCCGAGTCAGTCCATGGCATCGATCCATGCCGAGGTAGATGGAGGCATGACCGTCCGGGAAGCACACGAAATCATCGATCAGATCGAGCGGGACGCATATCAGCAGCTCGGCATTGAGCTTGTGATCCATATGGATCCGGTGGATCATGACGAGGCGTCGAAGTACTATGAGAACTTCCTTTTAAAGACGGCAGCGGAAATCGATCCGGCGATCAGCATTCACGACTTCCAGCTTGGACGGGATCCCGACGACTCCGACGGTATGCATCTCCGCATGTCCTTTGATATGGTGACCCCCTGGTCCCGGAGTGAAGCAGAGGATGAGCAGCTGCGAATGTCTCTAACCGAAAAAATCCGCAAAAAGAATCCCGGGATCCGCCTGGTGATTCATCTGGATAAGCCGTATGTACAGGAACGCACTTAGATAAGGAGATCTCATGTATCAATGTAACAGCCGGGTACGATACTCGGAAACCGATGAGCTCGGCAATATCCGGCTCACTGCACTTGTAAATTACCTGCAGGACTGCTCCACATTTCATTCGATGGATGCAGGACTCCCTATATCAAGGCTTAAGGAAATGCACCGCACCTGGCTTCTGAGCTACTGGGATATTTACATCGACCGCATGCCCCGCCTCGGCGAGCAAATCCTGATTGGTACCAGTCCCTATGGCTTCCGGGGTGTGCTTGCCAGTAGAAATTTCTGGATCCGTACGGAGAGCGGCGAGGATTTACTGCGCGCTGACAGTGTCTGGTTCTGTTTTGACACAGAGCGCAGGAGACCTGTCAAAGCTCCGGAGGAAATGATTCTCCCCTTTGGCGTGCAGGAGAATCTTCTGAAGCTTCCGGTAAGCAGCCGCAAAATCGATGTGCCTGCAGATTTGATTGCAGCCGAACCGGTCCTGATACAGCCGCATCACATCGACAGCAACCATCATGTAAACAATGCCCAGTATATTGAAATTGCGGATGAGGCACTGACATCCGCAGTAAAGGGCAGCAAACGATTTACCTCCGGCAGAGTCCGGGTAGAATACAGAACTGCAGCGGTCCTTGGTGACACCATGATCCCGCTGTATGGCAGCACTGCAGACGGGCAGGGTGTTATTGTCAGTCTGCAAAACCCAGGCGGCGAGGTCTACTGCAATGTAGAATTTCGCTGAGAAAGAGGAACATATGATTCAGTTAGGTAAAACTCAGAAATTACGCATTGCAAGAGAGAAGGACTTCGGCGTTTATCTGGAGGATGCAGAGGGCAATTCCGTGCTCCTGCCTAAGAAGCAGGTACCAAAGGGCAAGCAGATTGGGGACGAGATTTCTGTATTTGTCTATAAGGACTCCCGGGACCGGATGATCTCTACAACTCGCAAGCCAATCATGGAGGTAGGAGACATTGCCAGGGTGATCGTGACAGATGTTAACGACATTGGTGCCTTTGTGAGTATAGGTCTTGAGAAGGATGTCCTGATTCCACACCATGAAATGCGCTATGAGCCGAAAAAGGGCGAGAGTGTAGAGGTGTATCTTTACGAGGATAAATCCCACCGGCTTGCGGCTACCATGTATACCAAAAAGCACGAGAACGCAAAGCATATCGAGGGCAGCGAGATCCGCACCTATCACTACGAACAGGATGCCGACCGTGTGCTCGGGATCCTCCGGGAGAAATTTGACGGTCATGTACCGTACACCGATAAGACCGTAGAGCCGGAACAGATCCTTCAGGACTTCGGTATCTCCAAGGCAGCCTTTAAGAGATCTATCGGTAAGCTTCTGAAAGATGGGAAAATAAAAATTACAAAAGCATCTATTTTTTGTATATATTAACAATATCAAAGACACATTGCTTTATTTTTCATAAATTCCATGAAACATTTTCGGAGAGTTGTGCTGTAGTGTAATTACCCTTGTACATGTATCATATTTCTGTAAAAGCAAAGATCGTATTTAGCAAAGGAGATTGCACCTTATGGCTGAAATTCAGCTGAAAAATGTAAGCAAACAATTTCCGGATGGCTTCATCGCCGTACGGAATCTCAATCTGACGGTGGAGGATGGGAAGTTCCTGCTCCTGTTGGGACCAACCGGTTCCGGTAAAACCACAATTCTCAGGATGATCGCCGGACTGGAGGACATTACATCCGGGGATCTCCTGATCAATGGAGTCAGCGCAAAAAATACACCTCCGAGAGAGCGGGGTATTGCAATGCTGTTTCATAAGTCCGCCCTATATGATGACATGACTGTCTATGACAATATTGCATTTGGACTGAGACTGCAGGAGCTGCCGGAGGAGGAAATTGATCACAGAGTAAAGGAAACGGCTGAGACTCTTAAAATCCGGGAGCTGCTGTCACGCTATCCGGAGCAGCTATCTACAGCGGACCGGCAAAAAACGCTCGTAGGCAGAGCAATTGTACGGAAGCCCTCCATCCTGCTGATGGATGATCCGATTATGGACCTCCAGCCATCCGAGCGGCGGCATGCCTGGATCGGTTTTATGAAGCTCTGTGAAATGCTTGGATGCACGATTGTATATGCAGAGGATGAGCCAAAGGCAGCCGGTGCCGAGGGTGTGGACATTGCGCTGATCAATAACGGAAGTCTCCAGCAGCGGGGCAGCACCAAAGAGCTGTATCGTCATCCTGCCAATCGATTTGTCGCGGATTTCATGGGATCCCCGGAAATTGAAAAATTTAAAAACGACGAAACTTAAGCTG
>DJXY01000050.1 GCA_002449915.1 Oribacterium sp. UBA6992 | reverse complement strand
TGCACCCTTACCGCCAAGGAGCTCTCTCATGTTCGCATTACCTTCTGTGAACAGGTAAACCCATTTCTTAGCCATCGATTATCCTCCTAATCCTTTTGCTATGTGTGTAATGCCAAAAAAATATCGGCCGGCATCTGCCCGCTTCGCATATTTTGACCATTCACTTTAGATTTTTGCCAGAAAAACAGGAAAAATCACTAGAAGCATTATAAACTAGTATCAAATTATAGTAAAGCATTTCACAATATTTTTACTACATCTTAAAGCGGTATCCCACTCCCCAGATGGTCTCGATGTACTGTGGCTTGGCTGTATTCATCTCGATTTTTTCACGGATTTTCTTGATATGGACGGTCACCGTTGCAATATCCCCTACCGAGTCCATCTTCCAGATTTCCTTAAACAGCTCTTCCTTAGTGTAGACATGATTGGGATGCGAAGCCAGGAAATATAAAAGATCAAATTCCTTGGTTGTAAACGGTACCTCCGTGCCATTGACCCAGACTCTGCGTGCAGTAGCATCAATCTTTAAGCCGCGGATCTCGATGATCTGATTTTCCTCCTTGACGGATCCGCGCAGTCTCTCATAACGGGATAAATGCGCCTTGACTCTTGCTACAAGCTCCGATGCGGAAAACGGCTTGGTGATATAATCATCCGCGCCCAGCCCGAGTCCGCGGATCTTATCAATATCCTCCTTTTTAGCAGAGACCATGATAATCGGGATATCCTTATGCTTCCGGACCTCCTTGCAGATATCAAATCCATCCGTTCCCGGCAGCATGAGATCCAGGATAATAAGGTTATATGGGGTAGTAAGTGCTTTTTCCAGTCCCTTAGTACCATCCGCCTCAAGATCTACTTCAAATCCGGAAAGCTCCAGATAATCCTTTTCCAGCTCCGCTATAGAATCCTCATCCTCCACAATCAGGATCCTTTTCTTGTCCTCATCCATTCTTTCTGTCCCCTTTCTGCTGCTCAGATGCAGATACGTCATCACAAGGCTTTTCAAACCTTCTGACGCGTCAAACCATAAAATGAAAAATAATAAGCGCCTGAAGACTCTAATGTTTGTCTTAAGCCTATCCTACGAAATGACCCGGTGGATATATTTCCGGAGCACAAAATGTATCGTAGTACCCTCGCCCTCTTTACTGCTCGCCCAGATGCGTCCACCATGATCCTCAATGATTTTTTTAACAATCGAGAGACCAATCCCGGACCCTCCGGTCATGGAGTTGCGGGAGGAGTCCGCCCTGTAAAACCTCTCAAAAATATAGGGGATATCCTTAGGGGCAATGCCCTTGCCGTTATCCCCTATATTTACCTGGATATAGTCGCCGGCATCCTCCACATGGATATAAATTCTGCCGGGAGTTTTATCCATATATTTTACAGAATTGGAAATGATATTGTTGATGACCTTATTGAGCTGCTCCGGGTCCGCAATCATTTCCACCCCATCTTCCACTTCATTTGTATACTCAAACGTAAATCCACGGGACTCCATATCCACACCAATCTCATCCGCGCAGTCAGCAAAATACTCTCCGACATTGATATGCTGGAAATCATACGGAATCCGGTTGGTCTCGATTTTGGCATAATAATTCAGCTCATCGATGAGGCGATTCATATCATTGGCTTTGTTGTAAATGGTCTGTATATATTTCAGCTGCTTTTCCGGGCTTCTCGCGATGCCATCCAGGATTCCCTCGGAATAACCCTTGATCGCAGTAAGCGGCGTTTTTAAGTCATGCGCGATGTTGGAAATCAGCTCCTTGTTTTCCGTATCATTACGGATTTTCTCCTCCTGGGTTTCCTTGAGACGGATCCGCATCTGCTCAAATGCCTGCATCAGCTCTCCAAATTCATCGTTGGTTTCCGCTTCAAGTGTAAAGTCCAGATCTCCTGACTCAATACGCTTTGCGGCAGCCTTAAGCTCATCTACCGGCCGCACAATCCCCATATAGATCCAGCCGACCAGAAACACACCGGCCAGCATCAGGATTCCAACATTCATTGAGATCGTTGTGATTTCCCTTGTCGAAAGATACATTAAAAGAATCGGCAGCAGCGTACTCACACAGAAGCTGACTCCGACTCTGCCCATAAGCCCAATCTGTTTCATGAAATTCCGTTCCTTATCCTTGGTGATCCTTGGTATTTAAAAGAGACATATTTACTATATCACAAACTGACACGGAGACGGAAACATCTCTATCCGGAAAAAGCAGAAAAACAGAATCAAAAAAACTGCACGCTGAGATCCATCATCACTCATCGTGCAGTACACTATGCTCTATGAAATTGTCATGCTCTGATTGCCATGACTCTGACTCCACCTGTATCGTTTTGAACAACGTGACAATCAGTATGCAAGCTTCTCTTCAAAATAGCTCTTTAATTCTGAGATCGGGATCCGAACCTGCTCCATTGAATCTCTTTCACGGATAGTTACAGCGTGATCGTTCTCAGAATCAAAATCATAGGTAACACAGTATGGAGTACCAATCTCGTCCTGTCTTCTGTAGCGCTTGCCGATATTTCCACGGTCGTCGTACTCTACATTCCAGTACTTGGCGAGCTCATCATGGATTGCCTGTGCAGGCTCTGCCAGCTTCTTGGAAAGCGGCAGGATCCCTACCTTGACTGGAGCCAGTGCCGGATGGAAATGAAGCACAGTTCTCTCGTCGCCGCCCTCCAGCTCCTGCACATCATATGCAGCACAGAGGAATGCAAGCGTAACACGGTCTGCTCCGAGCGACGGCTCAACAACATATGGAAGGTAATGCTCATTGGTCTCATCATCAAAATAAGTCATATCCTGACCGGAAACCTCCTGATGACGGGAAAGATCATAATTGGTCCGGTCTGCAATGCCCCAGAGCTCACCCCATCCGAACGGGAACAGGAACTCAAGATCTGTCGTTGCCTTGGAGTAGAAGGACAGCTCTGCCTTTTCATGATCTCTTGCGCGCAGCATTTCCTGAGGCATACCAAGGTTCAGAAGCCAGTCCTGACAGAACTGCTTCCAGTACTTAAACCACTCCAGATCCGTATCCGGCTTGCAGAAAAACTCCAGCTCCATCTGCTCAAACTCTCTGGTACGGAAGGTAAAGTTACCCGGAGTAATCTCATTACGGAAGGACTTACCAATCTGTCCGATACCAAACGGAAGCTTCTTGCGGGCGGTTCTCTGTACATTTTTAAAGTTTACAAAAATACCCTGTGCTGTCTCCGGACGGAGATAAACGGCATCCTTGGCATCCTCGGTTACACCCTGGAAGGTCTTGAACATGAGGTTAAACTGACGGATCCCGGTGAAATTATGCTTGCCGCAGGATGGACATGGAATCTGATGCTCCTCGATGAACTGCTCCATCTGTGCATTGGTCCAGCCGTCTGCTGATCCACCGATATCAATCCCGTTTTCTGCTGCAAAATCCTCGATCAGCTTATCAGCACGGAATCTCTCATGGCACTCCTTGCAGTCCATCAGCGG
>DJXY01000185.1 GCA_002449915.1 Oribacterium sp. UBA6992 | reverse complement strand
CTTTTTACATCCAGTGAGGAACGGCGCTATGATTATGGCATTATGAACTGTCCCAATGGGAATCGCCGCTTTGTGGTGAGCGCGGGTATCGGCTTTGACGCTGCGATGTTCCATGATCTGATTATGGAGCGCTGTGAGGGAAACAAGCATCTCCTGCGTTCCGACAGGCTTACCTATCTTTTTACATTTATAAGAGAGCTTCAACGTGCAAAACAAACTCCGGGATATATTGTCCTGGATGGAGAACGAAGAATTGAATTTAATAATGTTCTCTTTATTTCGGCGCATGTGCATCCCTATGAGGGTGGCTATAAACTGGGACCGACAGCCAATGGAGAGGATGGATATCTGGATCTCTGTGTTGTCAGCACCAGGCAGAAGTACCGACTGATCCGGATTATGATCTCGGCATTGACAGGGATGCATGTCCGGATGACCGGAGTGCACTGCTACCGCTGTCAGCAGGCAGAGATTCATACGGCGGCTGCATTGCCAGTGCACACGGATGGTGAGAACTGCGGCAATACGACGGATCTCACGATCAACTGTGTGCCTAAAAAGCTGCGGATATTGGTGTGATATGTTACGGGAATCTTAAAACTAAGGGCTTATATGGGAGGCAGATATAGTATGAGGATAGGAACTGGATATGATGTTCATAAGCTTGTAGAAGGACGGAAGCTGATCCTGGGCGGGGTGGAAATCCCATATGAAAAGGGACTTTTAGGGCATTCGGATGCGGATGTGATACTCCATGCCATTATGGATGCACTGCTTGGGGCGGCTGCGCTTGGAGATATCGGACAGCACTTCCCGGATACGAGTCCCGACTATGAGGGAGCGGATTCACTGGACCTCTTACGTGAGGTAGGCAGGATCCTTGCGGATGCAGGGTATCGGATTGAGAATATTGATTCCACGATTATCGCGCAGAAGCCGAAGCTTATGCCCTATCTTTCACTCATGCGCCAGCATGTCGCGGAAGCGCTGGGAATTGATCTTGACCGCGTTTCCATTAAGGCAACGACAGAGGAACACCTTGGCTTTACCGGCCGCGGCGAGGGGATTTCCGCGCAGGCAGTGGCGCTGCTGGATTAGCAGCAAAAATAAAGCTGCCCTGCATTGATCAGGGATCCGTCATTTCGGATCCCCCGCCAATGCAGGGCAGTTTTTGGAATGGTCAAATCACCACATCCGGGTCTATGAATGGTGACGGAGCAGAATGAACCGGATTCATCAGTACTCGTTATTTTCCATGTATTTCATATACTTCACAACCATCAGAGCAATCTTAAAGGTAATGGCATCGTCAAAGACACGGAGGTCCAGTCCGGTTGAACGTTCCAGCTTGTCCAGACGATATACCAGCGTATTACGATGGATATAAAGCTGTCTTGAAGTCTCAGAAACATTAAGATTGTTTTCAAAGAACTTATTGATAGTGGTCAGCGTTTCCTCGTCAAAATCATCCGGAGAAACCTCGGTAAAGATTTCCTTTATAAACATCTTGCAGAGTGGTATTGGCAACTGGTAAATCAGACGCCCGATGCCCAGATTGCTGTAGGCGATAATGTTCTTATCGGAGTAGAAAATCTTGCCGACATCCAGTGCGGTTTTAGCTTCCTTATAGGACTTGGATACCTCTTTGATCTCATTTACAATGGTACCAAAGGAAATACGCGCCTTAATCATTGCTTCGGTATTAAGCATGTCAAGCATCGTCTCCGCCACATGCAGCGCTTCCTCATAGCCCTCGTTCTGCTTCAGCTCCTTGACGACAATGACATTCTTTTCATCCACAGCAGTTACAAAATCCCGGGTTTTGGCGGCAAAAAGCGTCTTTAACGCATCAAGCGCACCATTATCCGCGCCGTTTTCGGTTTCTACAATATATACAATTCTCCTGACTCCTGCATCGATGTGCAGTTTCTTGGCACGATTATAGATATCAACCAGCAGCAAGTTATCAAGCAGCAGGTTCTTGATGAAATTGTCCTTGTCAAATTTCTCTTTATAAGCAACCAGCAGCGTCTGAATCTGGAAGGCAGCAAGCTTCCCGACCATGTAGATGTCATCGGTATCGCCATGGGCAATCAGTACATACTCCAGCTGATGCTCATCAAAAATTTTAAAAAACTGAAATCCCGAAGCTGCCTGGGAATCAGCCTGAGAGTCAGCAAAGGATGTTACCATACCGGATACATCCCGCTCGTTGTTAAATGTGGTTGCGAGGATCTTTCCGTCCACATCTGCGATTGCAATATCAACTCTGGTGATGCCCTTAAGGGAGTCTATCGTACTTTGTAAAACCTGATTTGATATCATGTGTACTCCATTCTTTATTCTGCAGGGGGTCTCCTTAGATGGCCCTTACAGGACTTGCTAGGAAATATTCCCAAATTGCATATATGTTAATCATACTTTATTTGTGAATGATTTTCAATCAAAATAAGGGAAACGGTGATAAAAAATATCAATGTTTCCCTTTAATTAATACATCTATGTGATTTTTACTATAATTTCAGCTTAAGTTTCGTC
>DJXY01000220.1:6431-14312 GCA_002449915.1 Oribacterium sp. UBA6992 | reverse complement strand
TCTGCATAAACTGTGATAACTACAGGGATAATAACGTCTCCCTCATTAGCGGTTCTGGCGTTAAATTCCTTGGTAAATGCAACAATATTTACACCGTGCTGGCCAAGAGCCGGTCCAACTGGTGGAGCCGGGGTTGCTTTTCCTGCAGGAATCTGTAACTTGATATAACCTTCAACTTTCTTTGCCATTGTAAGGCACCTCCTTGTGGTAATTACGGGAATTAACCCTCCCAAACTTTGTTATCTTAATTTCTGAACTTCTCCGTAGGATAACTCTACCGGAGTTTCACGACCGAACATCTCTACAGAGATTGTAACGGTCTTTTTCTGATCATTAATGTCGCTGATCACACCGACAGTATCCTTCCATGCGCCGGAAGTAACCGTAACTGTATCACCAACAGCAAAATCGACCAGAACCTCGGACTCTCTGTATCCGAGTGCCTGAATCTCTTCCTCAGAAAGAGGAACCGGTTTGGATCCTGGACCAACAAAGCCCGTTACACCGCGAGTATTTCTCACAACATACCAGGTTTCATCATTCATGACCATGTTGACCAGCACATACCCCGGGAACATCTTCTTGTCAGTCTTTTTTTCCACGCCGTTTTTTACTTCTATGACGGGCTGCATCGGAACACTGACTTCAAGAATCAGATTCTGAAGACCACGATTTTCAATCGTTTTCTCGAGATCCATCTTAACCTTGTTCTCATAGCCTGAATATGTATGTGCTACATACCAGCGTGCTTCAGAATTAGTATCTGACATTGATCTCCACCTTTACTTAAGAATAAATCCAAGTCCTGTCTTCATAATCAGATCAAGAACTGCAATAAGTACACCGATCAGAAAGCTGACAATAATTGTAGCAGCTGTCTCCTTAACAACATCCTGCTGAGTCGGGAATACAATTTTATTATATTCTGTTCTAAGACCCTGAAAGAAGTTCTTAATGCCGGATGTCTTGTTGCTCATTACTTTGTCTCCTTATGAAGCGTGTGCTTCTTGCAGAATCTGCAGTACTTCTTAATCTCCATACGCTCCGGATGAGTTTTCTTATCCTTCATCGTGAAGTAGTTTCTCTGCTTACATTCTGTGCATGCTAATATAATCTTTGTGCGCACGGCTATACACCTCCAATGATTCTTAACTTCGCATGGCTACGAAATTAGTGCATAAAAAATAGGGCCAGGCCCTTGTTTACTCGCTCACTATATCATGTCCGTATAGCACCGTCAAGCCGGAAATTATTAAAATTTCAAAGAGCCAGAGCCGTACTCTATTGTAATAATGAATTAATCTGCTTATACTTATTTCTAATAGACTATAAACCTTATCAAGAAGGTGTCGTATGGATTTAAAACGTATTGAAAATATTATCCGTATCGCAGAAGAAAAAAACATCACCAGGGCCGCAGACAAGCTGTATCTCTCACAGCCTGCGCTTAATCTGCAGCTTCTTAACCTGGAAAAGGAATTAGGCACCAAGCTCTTTTATCGGAGAGGCAATGAATGGTCAATCTCCGAGGCAGGCAGGATCTATGTAGATACCGCAAGAAAGATGGTCGCTTTAAAAAAGGACTGTTACTCCAGAATTTCCGATGTCGCCAAGCTTCATAATGAGGAAATCGCTGTTGGCGCCGCCGGAATCCAGGGCGATATCATGATGACCGCTTTATATAAGAAGTTTCACAGTAAATATCCTAACGTAAAGCTTCAGCTCAACATCATGAAGGGCTTAAAGACCCAGGAGCTGGTAAAAAACGGCACCATAGATCTGGGCATCATACTTATGGGCGATAAGCAGAACTACCACCTTGAGTATGAGTTTCTCGCACATGTCGAAATGGTGCTTGTCATGTCGGAAACCTCTCCTTATGCAGACCTAATCGAGCAGGACCGCGAAGGCAATGAGATCGTAGACCTTAAGAAATTTAAAAACGTCCCCTTTGTCCTTGGGCCGAAGGACTCGACGGAGCGTTTTGTTTCCGAACGTGCCTTTGAAAAAGCCGGTATCGAACCGGATATTTATATGGATGTAGAGGGCATCAACTATACAATGGCAATGGTCGCTGCCGGGGAATGCTGCGCCATCCTCGGGGAGAACAATCTGAAGGACAACAATATGCACGGGATCCATGCCGTCCGCCTCAAAGCGCATCCCGTGATGAATGCATTCGCAGTCTATCGTAAGGATAAATATCTTTCGGATCCGATGAGCGATCTCATTGAGCTTGCAAGAGACTACTGGACAAGAAAAAGCTCTTGAGCTCCTGCTCCGGACTCAGATATCCGTGCGAATGCTTAAGCTGAAGCAGTATACCCGTTCCACGCCGGCTTCAAGCAGCAGCCTGGTACAGGCTTCCATTGTCGCTCCCGTCGTAAAAATATCATCTACAATGCAGACGTTTCGTACGTCCGGTGGGATATAGCCAGAATAAAAGGCTGCTGTCAGATTTTTAAGGCGCTGTCCGGCATTTAGCTCCTTCAGCGCCTTGGTGTTTTTGCGACGCCCGAGTGCCGCCGCATAGACCGGAATCCCTAGTCTTTTGCCAATCTCCTCCGCAAGAACCTCCGCCTGATTATATCCCCGCTCTCTTAGTCGCTCCTCATGCACCGGAACGGGGATCAAAGCATCCAGCCGCATCCTGAGGAATTTCGGTCCAAGCCTCTCCGCTGTTTCCATAGCGTAATACGCAAGATACTCCCGCCGATGACGATACTTCACAGCCGCGAGACTTCTTGCTGCTGTTTCATTATAATTCATGAGAGAAATGGCATACTCAAAGCGGAAATGATGCCTCTCACAGTGATGGCACCGCTCCTGCTCCTCTGAGCTAAGCTGCCTGCCGCAGACCTTGCATACCGGCTCCTCTATAAATACAAGCTCCTTACGGCAGGTGCTGCAGATCATCTCTCCCTTAGGCTCGACGATACGGTCACAAACCGGACATCTCCGGGGAAACAGAGCGTCAATCAGCCACCTTTGTGCTTTCTCTGCCGCACACGTGACTGCCACCCTGTATTTTATTTTCCTTACGTTATCTGTATGCTCCTTCAATCCTCTTTCCTGTTCTATAGCTCTCTTCTACGTTACTCTGTATCCTCCCATTCCGGAGGCAGCGAAAACTCTGCGTCGTCAGCATTCGCAGCAAAATCCTCAGGCATACTTATGCCGGACACCCCATTGGCAATCTCCCGCATCCGATCTGCCAGAGAGGAATACCGTTTTGCCTCACTCTCATTATGAAGCATGGTTTCAAAAACCTGCGGATTTCCCACCAGGCAGACGCATCGCTTGGCTCTGGTGACCGCCGTATACAGGAGATTACGATTCATCAGCATCTGCGGTCCCATATACATCGGTATGATCACCGCCGGATACTCGGAGCCCTGGGACTTATGGATCGTAATCGCATAGGCAAGCTCCAGATGCTCGCAGTCCTTAAACGCATACTCTACATATCGGTCCTCAAACTGCACTGTGAGCGTCTGTGTAAAGGTATTAATTTCCCGGATAAGTCCGATATCTCCGTTAAAAACCCCCTCGCCCTTTTCTGTCGGGATCCCGTACCTGCCGCGGATTTCCCAGATCAGATTATAGTCATTCCGGACCTGCATCACCTTATCACCGAGCCGGAAAAGCGTTCCATTGAGCTCCTTCTCCGGTTTCGTCTTGGACTTCGGATTGAGCTTCTCCTGCAAAAAAGCATTCAAACGCTCCACACCCAGAGCGCCTTTACGCTGCGGGGTCATGACCTGGATATCCAGCGGGTTCACATTAAGATATTTAGGGAGCTTATCTATGACAAGTGAAGTAATGGCCGCAATGATCTGATCCGGCGTCGCACTGCGGATAAACAGAAAGTCCCTCGATTTTTTGGCAAGATCTACCTCCTCGCCTTCATTGATCTTATGCGCATTGACCACAATATCGGACTCAGCCGCCTGCCGGAAAATGTGGGTAAGCTTGATCACCCGGACCACCTCCGACTGGATAATGTCCCGAAGCACATTGCCGGCACCTACGGATGGCAGCTGGTTGGCATCTCCTACCATAATCAACCTGGTTCCCTGCGTAATCGCCTTTAAAAGAGAGTTCATCAAAAAAATATCCACCATACTCATCTCATCAATAATGATGACATCGCATTCCAGCGGATTGGTTTCATTTCTCTCAAAATGCCCGCGGGTTTTAGTCTCCGCCCCTTTCTCCCGGTCTCCCTTCTCCTCGGGTCTTCCCTGATATTCCAGCAGTCTGTGAATGGTCCTTGCCTCCCAGCCTGTCGCTTCAGACATACGCTTTGCTGCTCTGCCCGTCGGAGCCGCCAGGAGGATCGTTTTGCCTTGCTTTTCAAAAAGACGCAGCATGGTATTAATTGTAGTTGTTTTACCGGTTCCGGGTCCTCCCGTGATCACAAGCAGACCGGAATTTGCCGCGATGGAAACTGCCTGCCGCTGCAGCGGATCCAGCTCGATCCCTTCCGCGTCCATGATCTCATCGATTAAAGCTTCAATCTGCGGATCAAATTCCTGCCCCGCCGCAATGTTAAGATCATTAAGCTGCATCGCGACCTGAAGCTCTGTATAGTACAAGATGGACCGGTAAACCTTATTGTCCTTGACCACGATTCTCCGGTTCATCTGGAGATTCATAAGGTAATGGCGGATATCGTCAATATGGATTCCCAGAAGCTGATCCGCACTTTCCCAAAGCTCCTCGAGTGGCAGATAACTATGTCCGTTCCCCTCTGCCATCATGAGCGCATATTGAATGCCGGACTCGATACGGAAATCGGAGTTCTCACCTATACCGGCACGCTTTGCAATTTCATCACAGCTGCGAAACCCGAGACCCTCGATATCCTCCGCCATTTTATAAGGGTTCTGGCGGATCAGATCATACATCTCATTTCCATACTGCGCATAGATTTTGCCGGCAAGATTTACGGAAATGCCATACTCCTGGAGAAACATAACCGCTTCCCGCATATCCTTTTTGGCATTTACCGAGGATGCAATGTCTATTGCCTTGCGCTGGGAAATCCCCTTAACCTCGGCAAGCCGTTCCGGCTCCTCCTCAATGATCCTCATGGTATCATCCCCAAATGCTTTAACAATCCGGGCAGCCATACTAGCCCCGATGCCTTTAATGGCACCGGAGCCAAGATATCTCTCTACCGCTTCCTGTGTTTTGGGAGTAACCGACCTGTAGGAGTCAATGACAAACTGCTTACCATAGATTGGATGCTCCGTTTCATGTCCATCAGCCTCAATATTTTCTCCAGCCTCCAGCCCGGGTACGGTTCCGACCAGGGTATATTCGTGCCCCTCCTCAATTCCGATCATTACCGTATAGCCTGTACTGTCACTTCTGAAAATAATATGGTCAATATATCCTGTGAAATGTTCCATGCATCCTTTCCAGTTAAAAAGATTTTAATTAAAGATCATCGTCCTCGCCATTGGCGACATCAATAAACTTACCGGTACCGATTGCAACGGCAGTCAGCGGATCCTCAGCAAGCACGGTGTTGATGCCGGTTTTTTCCTGCATCAGCTTGTCAAGTCCATATAAAAGAGAACCGCCGCCGGTCATGACAATTCCGCGTTCGTATACATCCGCAGCAAGCTCCGGCGGAGTCCGCTCCAGGACATTATGCACAGCGTTCACGATCATGCTTGCCGGCTCAAGCAGTGCATCCATGATTTCATCCGAGCTTACAACCACGGTTTTAGGCAGTGCTGTTACAAGGTTTCTGCCCCGAACCTCCATGGTTACATTTTCCGGGCGCTTGGTCGCGCATCCGATATTAATCTTGATATCCTCAGCTGTCCGCTCACCGATCAGGAGATTATGCTTCTTACGCATATATCTTAAGATAGCTTCATCAAAATCATCTCCCGCAACCTTAATGGACTCGGAAACTACCGGTCCATCCATGGCAATCACCGCAATGTCCGAGGTGCCGCCGCCGATGTCAATAATCATATTGCCTTGAGGCTTGGAAATATCAATGCCCGCACCGATTGCTGCTGCCACCGGCTCCTCGATGATAATCACCTCTCTTGCGCCTGCATGATATGCAGCATCCTCGACTGCCTTTTTTTCCACCTCTGTCGCACCGGACGGGATGCAGACGGAGATTCTCGGCTTCCGCAGCGTTCTCTTGCCGACAGCCTTGGTAATAAAATACTTCAGCATCTTTTCCGTCAAGGTATAGTCGGAAATCACGCCCTGTCTCAAAGGACGGACCGCCACTATGTTTTCCGGCGTTCTGCCCAGCATCAGCCGTGCATCCTCTCCATACGCCAGAACCTTGTTGGAATCCCGATTGACTGCAACAACGGACGGCTCCTTTAAGACCACGCCTCTCCCTTTGATATAGATCAGAATACTGGAGGTACCTAAATCGATACCAATATCGTTTGAAATAAGTGAAAACATTCTATCCTCCATCAGGCTGACCCGGATTGCTCTCCGGTACCTGATCCTCGATTTATACTATAGTCTTACTAAGTATAACGGAAACACCATCGTTTTTAAAGAGCTTCTCAATTTCATTTTTTGTTAATAATTTTTAGACTTATTTTAGAGGCGAGACATATTTCAGACACAAAGTTCCGGTATATTATAGACAGTTACAGAGATGTAACAACAAAAAAAGCTTTTCATACTCATACTCCACAGCCGGGATGGCTGTGGAGACCCCCTTTGACAAATAGAACTTTATATTTCTCCCCCCTTCCAATAAAGTTCTTTCCTTAATAGAAATAGTAAACCCCGTCGGAACGAAACAGTTCCGGCGGGGTTTGTTTTTAAAACATTTTAAAAGCCTCTGATAAAATACATGAAATACTGCCATTTTTTGCTAAAATCGTGCTATGGTAATGTAATTATAACCCATAGGTCCTGTAAGTATCTAACTTACAGGATCCGGTGTTTTCCGGAGGATATATGCGGACACTTAAGTATGCACTTCTCGGTTTGATCAATCGTCAGTCTATGAGCGGATATGATATCACCAGAGAATTCAACAATAATAAACTTGCAAATTTCTGGCATGCCAAGCACAGCCAGGTATATCCAGAGCTGAACCGCCTTACAGAGGAGGGGCTGATCACCTGCGAACTCGTCAATCTTACCGATAAATTTGAAAAAAAGATGTATACCATCACTGATGCCGGAAAAAAGGAATTTGCAGCGTGGCTTTCGGAGGATGAACCTCTCGCACCTACGCCCAAGGATGTGTTTAGGCTACGTATGTATTTCTGCGAAAATATGACTCCGCAAGAGCTATCTCAGCATCTTGACAACGCTGTACTGCAGCACGAGAAATCTCTCGCAAAGCTCATGCATATCATGTCTGACACCTACGGTAATGTTCCGCCCGAAATCTGCACTCAGGCATATGGAGACTACATGGTCCTGGAGGGAGCGATCCTGCGCGAGAAATCCTATCTGGAATGGCTTCATAAATGCCTGGACCGCATGTAGAGCTTATAATGTATATAATCCTGCAGTCCATAATAGCAGCCTCGCTACTGTTTCATCAGTTTCCAGACTGTAGTGCGGGATATGCCCAGTCGCTTTGCCGTCAATGTCTGGTTTTGTTTGCATTCTTTAAGAACTCGCCGCACAATGTCCCGGTTAATCTCATCCAGTGTACGATCCAAGCGCATCGGTTCCTGTTCTGCAGCCGGCGATACATCAGCCAAAACCTCCCGCGACTCCATAGACAGAATCCGTGCAGTTTCTGCCAATGTAATGGTTTCGCTGCTTCTTGACACCAATTCCCGCATAACACGTTTCAGCTGAGCAAAATTACCGGGCCAGTCAAAATTTTTAAGCATCTCCAATGCACCACTCTCTATCCCC
>DJXY01000220.1:0-6375 GCA_002449915.1 Oribacterium sp. UBA6992 | reverse complement strand
CCCCGCCACATCAACAGCCTCAGAGATACTGAGCTGACTTAAAAACAGATTAACCAAAGCCGGAATATGTTCTCTCAACTCGCGCAGCGGCAGCAGATTGAGTCTTAGGCATCCGAGACGGTCCATGATCTGGATTGCCTGCCTGGAAACTGCACCTGCATGAATTGTTGCAGAAAACAGCAGCTTATTGCGGGCAGCAACATCCATGTCTTTGAGCAGTGCCATCATCTGTTCAAAGACTTCTACAGGCAGATTTTCCATTCCGGAAAAATAAATCGTAAGATCTGAGTCTGCAAAAGGAGAATTATGGCTTGAAGCAAGAAATTCTCTTGATTTAGGTGTTAAAAGCTGGCATCGGATACAGACAAATGGATGATTACTGTGATTTGAGCGGAAATACAGCAGATTTGCCGCGGACTCTCGGCCGCTTCCCTCCTCTCCAAGCAATACAACCGGCTGTCTGGAATCCGCCAGTCTCAAGAAGTCTACTTCTCTGCCCAGAACATCAGAAGCATTTACAAAGATACTGCTGCTAAACTCCTGCCTTGCCTCCTGTTCCGTAAAGTATCGTATCCCCTGGCGGCTTCCTGAAAGAGGTGCTCTGCTTCTCGTAATAAAAAAAACCGCATACTCACGTTCCATTGACAATAGACGCTGTGCCTTAATACTATAAATTCCGCCGCTGATATATTTTACAATCCGCACCGTTTTATCTTTCTCCAGTGTTTTCATCTCCTGTTTCAATATATTCAAAAGCTCAGCGCTTTGCTCTGTCCTTAAATTAGAAAAGATCAGATTCTGCTGTTCATCAAATATCAGCGTTTCACTGCTCTGCCGGTTAATAATTTCCCTGAAAAAATGGTTTTCATCACGTAGCCTGCGCACATTCTGGCACAGCGTGCATGCATCAACAAATGCCTTACGGATCGCTCCCTGACTGGATGTGATCAGAACCGCATTCAGTCCATGATGCTTTGCCGAAGTATTTGCGGCCACATCACAGAGTACGATTCTGTATCCCAGACGGTAAACCTCATCCATCGTAGGATCCACATCATCCGCCCGATCCACAGTAAAAATGCGCGGTGCAGCTTTGACCATCTCCGAGAGATTCTGAAACGCCATGGTAATATTTGGAAATCCAACCATAGCAAAGCGATCACTAATGTTCTCAGCCAGATGAATTGCCCGGAGAATGTCATACTCCGCAAGCTGTATCTCAATTACCGGAATATCCACCTGTTCCCGAAGCAAACGTGCTGTACCTCCGCGGGAAATTATGACATCATAATCCGCATGGAAATTGCTGCGTGCCTTGGTCACTCCCTCCTGCAAATCACCAGACATCGCAGTAAGCTCAATATCCGGAAATTCCAGCGCTGTCTTCTCCATGAGTGATTTTAACCCATCATAAGGAGCAATCCCGAGAATCCGAGTCTTTGAATGTTTATCCATGGTGCGCCCCTCCTAAAAGTCCGCGTCCAATATAGCCGCAATACGATCGAAATTTTTAGATATTTTCAGAAATATATAGCAATAATTATCATATATTTATTATAACGTTCATAATTTGAACGTCAATATACATAATTTAAATGGAATATTTTAAATATTATTAGTAGTATTATCTCATACGGCGAAGTTCTGAACGATCATTAAGAAAATCGGCTAGGAATTTCCGTCAGATCGTTAAATTTATGAACACTCAAGAAAGGGAGGAGTTTCAAATGAAGAAAAATTTCATGAAGGCAACAGCAATCGGACTGGCAGCTTTGCTGGCAGCCAGCATGGCGGGATGCGGATCCTCAGGTACCTCACAGACCACAGCCGCCGCAAGTAAAGAGGCAGCTCCCGCTACTACGCAGGCTGCAGCAGCAGAGTCCTCACAGGCAGAAAGCAAGGATGCTGGCGGAAGTTCCGGAAATACCGATTTCAGTAACACCACACTGAATTTCTGGTCTGATAAGGTAGGATCCGGATCTTACAATATGATTGTTGCCATGTCCAAGGTTCTAGAGGAAAAAGGCGGCTTTAAGGAAGTAAACGTAGATCCGTCCTATCCTGGCGGCATGGGAGCTCCTTACATTTTCAAGGAAAACAACGTAGATCTTTCCTTTGTAAATGGTGCTCCGGCCAAATGGGCTTTGGAAACCGGTACTCTGGATCGTGAGCCGACCGATGGATATGCTGCAGTGATCGGCGGTCTGACACAGGTTGCTTATATCAACTGTATCTCCAACAAATTTCTCAAGGATAACAACGTATCCACAATCGAGGAAGTTTTTGAAAAGAAACTGCCGCTGAGAATCGGATGCTCTCAGAAGGGTTCCATGGACGCAGAAGGTGCTTATCTCCTGCTCGAGTATTTTGGCGTAACCGAAGATGATCTCAAGAGCTGGGGCGGTTCCATCACCAATCAGGGCGGTGACCAAAATGCCGAAGCACTTGCCGATGGTCAGATTGATTTCTACATTGACCACACATCTTCCGCTTCTTCCACGATGGCACAGATTGCCACCACATGTGATGTGACCTTCCTGCAGTGGGGTGATGATCTTGTGAACTGGTTTGTCGATAAAAAAGGATATGACAAGATCACGATTCCGGCAAATTCCTTTAAGGGACAGGACAAGGATCTGGTTCTTCCGGGATCTCCGGACTGCTTGTTTGCAAACACCAACCTTGATGCGGATACAGTTTATCAGATCACCAAGGTGCTCTCTGAAAATCGTGATGCACTGGTTGCAGAGTATGCTTCCCTGTCCGGATGGGATCCGAAGACAGCCTGGGAATCTCAGAAGATCGGCGGATGCCCACTTCATCCGGGTGCAGAGCGTTACTATAAGGAAATGGGTTATATGAAATAATGAGGTTCGGCTATGAGCGATAATAAAAATCAAACCTTACAGAAATCGGAACAGGAACCGAAGCTGTCCAAGGCTGATGAGCTCGGTAAAAAACTGGCCAAACAGGATGATGATGAAACAAAAATAGCAAAAATCATGCGGAAGGCGCCGATATGGCGCCGTTCCGCAATTATTGCGCTTTCTCTTTTCTGGGTGGTATTTCAGCTCTACATCAAGCTGATCAAGCCTTTGGATCCATGGTTTCAACTTCCGCTTCATATGTGTCTTGCCATGCTGATTGTATGGCTTATGAATCCGATGGAAGATAAGTCTAAAAACCACAGCAAGGCATGGTGGATTTATGATGGATTCCTGATTGCAGCTACCATATACATTTTTATTTATTATGCTTCTCATGCAGAGGCGTTGAATTACCGACTGTATTCTGTAGATAAGATGAAAACCGACGATGTCGTTGCCGGTACATTGCTCCTGATCTGCGTTATGGAAGCTGTACGCCGCGTGGTATCCATGTCGTTGTTCTGGGTCATCCTCTTTTTCATTGCCTATGCATGGTTCGGCCAGTTTGTCCCGGGAATCTTCCATTTCCAGGGCATCAGCTACAGTCGCTTTATTGAAACTCTGTCCCTCGGAGAAAATGGTATCTTTGGCTCTCCTCTCGGGACATCACTTAACACCTTGTTCTACTTCCTGATGTTCGGCTGCTTCTTTGCCAACTGCGGAGGTGGCTCTGTATTAACAGATGCAGGTTTAAAGCTTAGTGATAAGACCGTAGGTGGTCCGGCCAAAGCCGCTGTCATCTCCTCCGGTCTCATGGGTATGATTTCCGGCTCTGCCGTTGCCAATGTTACCGGTACTGGTGTATTCACTATTCCGCTTATGAAAAAGACCGGATACTCTCCCGAGGAAGCAGGCGCAGTTGAATCTGTAGCCTCCACCGGAGGACAGATCATGCCGCCGATTATGGGCGCTGGTGCCTTTATCATGGCGGAAATCATTGGTATCCAGTATATCCACATTGCAGCAGCTGCGATCATACCGGCCCTTGGCTATTTCATCGCTGCTCTGATGGTCGTACATCTGATTGCCAGAAAAAAACACATTGGTAAAAATCCCAATGTACATTACGATGGTGCACCAATCCTGCCTAGACTTTATCGTCTGATCCCCATTGTTGTGCTCGTTGCTCTGATCATTAAAGGTATGTCTCTGCCGAGAGCCGGTATCCTCTGCACTGTGATTGCTGTTGCAATCAGCTTTATCTCAAAGGATACCCGCATGAGTGGCAAGAAGTTCCTGCTGACAATGCTGGATGGTATCCGTCAGGCCGCAAATATCGCAATTCCGACAGCTGCCTGCGGTATCATGATCGGAATTGTTGTCCGCTCCGGTATTGCAGTTAAAATTGCCAAGATTATCGACCGTACCGGCAACAGCTCATTGTTTATTGCGCTGCTCGTTGCGGCAATCGGCTGCATCATCCTGGGTATGGCACTGCCTACTGTAGCAGCCTACCTGATTGCCAATACACTGTTCATATCCGCCATCCAGGGATTAAGCATTTCCCCGCTGGTTGCTAATATGTTCATCTTCTATTTTGGCGTAGTAGCACAGATCACCCCGCCGGTTTGTCTTGCATCCTTTACCGCAGCAGGTATCGCCGGAGGCTCGGCATGGAAAACCGGATGGAAGGCATTTACCTTTGCCATCACCGGCTTCATCGTACCATTTATGTTTGTATATCGTCCGGCACTCCTGCTGGAAGGCAATGGTATACAAATCGCTCAGTCAGCAGCAATGCTGCTTTTTGCTACCTTCTGTCTCGCAGGCTGCGTTGCAGGGTATATGTTCCATGATCTGAAGGTCTGGGAACGTATTGTACTGGGAGTCATTGCTGTATTGTTCATCCTGCCGATGAACATCTCCGACGTACTCGGACTTGTCGCTGGTGTAATATTCCTTGCATACTGCTACCTCTGCGGTAAGAAGCAAAACTCTCATCCGGATGCACCGCAGCGTGCAGCTGCTTCCTAAAGGGAATGAGGTGACAGCGCATGGTAAAACTACTGATTTTGGCAGATGACTTTACCGGCGCACTGGACACAAGCGTTCAATTTGCAAAAAAAGGTGCTGTGTCATCTGTGATCGTCACACCGGAAATTGATTTTTCAGCCGTGGGCGCAAACGTCCGGGTTTTGGTGGTCGATACAGAAACACGGCACCTTTCTTGTAACGATGCAGGTAAGATCGTCGCTCAAATTACCGGACAAGCTGTAAAAGCAGGGATTCCCTATATTTACAAAAAGACAGATTCTGCGCTTAGAGGGAATGTTGGATCAGAGCTTGCGGCTGTCGCAGAGCTTGCAGGAGGATGCATTCACTTTGTTCCGGCATTTCCCGAAATGGGACGGACAACCATTCACGGGATACAATATGTGAACGGCGTGCCTCTAGCCAAATCTGTATTTGGCGAGGATCCATTTGAACCAACACTTATTTCCAGTGTTCCGGATATATTGCGACAGGGCACGTCCATGCCCGTCACGCTTGTTGAAAGCCAGGATGCCCCGGAGTCCGGATCCGGTATCATACTCTATGATGCAGCGAGTCAGTCAGACATAAAAAAAATTGCCGTTTCGCTTTACAATAAGAAAAAACTGCACGTACTTGCCGGTTGTGCTGGTTTTGCCTCGGTACTGGCTGATTTACTACCTCTCTCCGACACCAAAGCCCCGCCTCCGGTCTACCCGGACCGCCTCCTGATGCTCTGTGGATCTGTAAATCCTGTTTCTATGCTGCAGATGGATCACGCCGAAAAGCTTGGGATACCACGGATCCATCTTCCATTGCGTCTGCTAAAAGATGGCATAGGCACCGGAGACAATCTGCAAAAACTAACAGACGACTGGATCCGAACCCTCGAGCAGAAGCATATCCTGATTCTCGATGTCAATCCGCCCGCAATCTCCAAAAGCAGACCGGATGTCCGGAAGGAAGAACGTCTGAAGGTTGCTGATCATCTTGGTTTGTTGTTAAAACGACTACTTGATGACGGTGTCACAGCTACATTACTTCTTACCGGTGGCGATACCGTACTGGGGGTCATGCGGAACCTCTCCGTAAATTCTTTGGAGCCTTTGGAGGAGCTCCTGCCCGCAACAGTAATTTCCCGATTCCGGTATCAGGATTCCTGTTATTACTGCATAACAAAATCAGGCGGCTTTGGCAGACCGGATCTGATTCTTGATCTTGCAAAGATCCTGCGCATCAACATGTAAAGCAGTTGATTTTAGATATCAGAATTATAATCAAAACCACCAGCTTAGCTGGTGGTTTGTCCACCGCCTATAAGGCGGCCGTTACCAGCCTGGCCCTAAAAGGGCCTCTGATAAAGATCTAACACCTGCGCCACATTCACACACTCACACGTGAAACGCGCAGAATCCTAGTTCTTATTACGAGGCTTACCCGTAAACGGGTCATAGTGCATACGGCGTAACCAAGTGGC
>DJXY01000099.1 GCA_002449915.1 Oribacterium sp. UBA6992 | reverse complement strand
AGACAAATAAGAAATATACAGGAAAAATAATTATATGTCAACTGGAAAATTGCTTACATTGATATCGTACTAAAAGCGAGGGAAAATGCTAGAATATGCTTAAGAACATCAATAATGCAATGCTGACAGTCTGACGATAAATCGGATCACAAATCCTGGAGGAAAACAAATATATGGCATTTCTAACTACGCTTTGTTATATCGAGAAGGATGGAAAATACCTTATGCTGCATCGGGTTTCCAAACAGCATGATATCAATCATGGAAAGTGGATCGGTGTAGGCGGTAAATTTGAGAAGAATGAAAGTCCGGAGGAGTGCCTTTTACGGGAGGTGAAGGAGGAAACGGGGTATATG
The DNA here is from genome assembly GCA_002449915.1 of Oribacterium sp. UBA6992. Taxonomy (GTDB): domain Bacteria; phylum Bacillota; class Clostridia; order Lachnospirales; family Lachnospiraceae; genus Oribacterium. The sequence goes on along the minus strand of DJXY01000099.1, from coordinate 7,958 downwards.
CTGACATCCTGGAAGTTCCGGGGCATCGTGACCTTTATATCACCGGGTGCGATGGAATATATGCATCTTTTTACTGCAGACGGCTTTACAGGAGATGCGGTAGACTGCGATGAAGGGGAGCTTGCATGGATTCCCAAGGCACAGGTGCCGGAGCTGAATCTCTGGGAGGGAGACAGGATCTTTTTAAAGCTTCTCATTGAGCGGGAGAGCTTCTTTTCTTTAAAGCTTGTCTATGGTGAAGGCGACCGTCTGATGGAGGCAAAGCTGGATGGCAAGAATCTGATGTGATCGTTCTTTATCGGAACAGTAGTCGGGTAAAAGGAATCGCTGCCCGACCGCAGTAGATCAGATGAAACCAGAGAGCAGACAAAACTGGATGAAGGAGCAGGAGCAAATGCAGTACAATGCCGGCGGAAATAAAAAAATGTACAATATGTATATCCTGGAAATCCTCAGGGAATATACTGACGATGAACACAGCCTGACACAGCAGGAGATCCTTAAGCTTCTCAGGGAGAACTACGGGGTGGAGTGTGACCGGAGGTCTGTAAAGAGCAATATCGAGTATCTGGAGGGGCTCGGCATCGAGATTGACGAGGAGGATGGATACCGGCTTCTGACAAGGGATTTTGACGATGCAGAGCTCAGGATGCTGATTGAATCAGTGCTGTTTTCCAAGACTCTGTCCAGTACGGAAGCAAAGCGGCTTGTAAATAAGCTTTCAGGTCTGGGCAGCAGGTACTTTACTTCCCGGATCGGACATATCCGTTCTGTTTCGCAGTTCCATCATACGGACAATAAGCAGGTTATGATCACGATCGATGTCCTGGACGAGGCAATTGAAAAAAAGAAAAAAATAGAGTTTATCTATAATTCCTACGGTATTGACTATAAGCTGCATCCGCGGCGTCCGGAGCCCTTTAAGATGAATCCATATGCCATCGTAGCTTCCAATGGGGTGTTTTATCTCATTGGAAACTACGATAAGTATGAGAATCTCGCACATTATCGGATTGACAAAATGACTGGTGTAAGGATCCTGGATGAGCCTGTAAAGGATCCGAAACTTGTTAAGGGCATGGAGCATGGTCTCAATCTTCCCAGGCATATGGCAGAGCATGTCTATATGTTTTCCGGAGAAAGTGTGGATGTGATCCTCCGGACCTCTGTAAAATCCATGGATATGCTGATTGACTGGTTTGGCAAGGAATTTCAGATCGTGGAAAAAGGGGAAGAGGAAATCAAAGTCCGCATTCACTGTAATGAGCAGGCGATGGAGTACTGGGCATTGCAGTATGGCAAATACGTGGAGGTACTGGAACCGGAGACGCTCCGTCTTAAGCTCCGTGACGACATTAAAAAAATGTATGAAAAATACAGCAGCTAAAGTATAATGATAGGGCTTTACAATCGGTAGAGCATCATAAAGAATTTGAGGCAAGGATCAGAATGAACAGTAAACAGGGAGAACTGATTTTCAGATATGGCGCAATGGGCAGCTCCAAAACCGCCAATGCACTGATGGTGCGTTATAATTACATGGAAAAGGGATATAAGGTCTATCTTCTAAAACCGGCGACGGACACAAGAGATGGAAAGGATGTCATCAAATCCAGGATCGGACTGGAGGCGGAATGCGAAATCGTGAGCTCCTTCCTGGACAGAATCAAGCAGATCACATTCACAGACCACTCGGTTATCCTTATAGATGAAGCGCAGTTTTTGACACCGGAGGAGGTGGAGACTTTTGCACATATCGTGGATAATCTCGATATTGATGTCATCTGCTATGGTTTATTGACAGATTTTCAGAGTCTGATGTTTCCGGGCTCTAAGCGGCTCGTGGAGCTGGCTGATCAGCTCGAGGAGATCCCGACACTCTGCTGGTGCGGAAGACGCGCGCACTTCAACACCCGATTCTCCGACGGCAAGGTCGTGCGGACCGGTGCACAGGTGATGATCGGCGGCAACGAGTCCTATGTGCCGCTGTGCCGGAAGCATTTCTATGAAGGAAAGCTCGGGCAGTTTGAGTGAAATTTTGGGAGATGTGATCCGCAGGAGGCATGAATTTTATGAAATATAAGTCGATTCTTATAAAAGATACTACCATGGAGGAGAGGCGCCAGATTGTTTACGGCTCCCTTTATGGCTGCGGCAGCGAATGTGAGTTTTGCAACGGCTGCGACAATCTGGGCGGCGGCTCGATTGACGCGATGTATGAACCGTACATTAACGGAGAAAAGGAAATCCGGGAAATCAACGCAGAGTATATGGCGCGGATGGTGCATTGAGAAAGCTTGTGTAGATAAAATGTCACAAAACAATACGGATCAGAAAAACAGAAAGGAGTCTGCGAATGCTTCCGGCAGAGGCATTCGCGGGGTAAATCTTGGCAACTGGCTGGTGCTGGAGCGCTGGATGGAGCCGGAAATTTTCCGCGGGACGGATGCGGAGGATGAAACCTGGCTGAATCGGGATCTCCCAAAGGCGGAGCTTGAGAAGCGCCTGAAAAAGCATAGAGAAACATTTATTACAGAGAAGGATTTTGAAGAGATTCATAAGCTGGGACTCAATACGGTCCGGATTCCGGTGCCGTATTTTATTTTTGGAGATTTCCCGCCCTACTCGGGATGCATTGAGTATCTGGACCTGGCGTTTGACTGGGCGGAGCGCTGGGACCTTAGGATCCTGATTGATCTCCATACCACGCCGGGAAATCATAACGGCTATGACAATGGAGGTCTGGTCGGTGTTTGCCGTTTCCATAAGGAGCCACGTGCCGTCGCATATGTTTTACATGTCCTTGAACGTCTTGCCCGGCGGTATGGGAAACGCAGAGGGCTTTTTGGCATTGAGGTGCTGAATGAACCGATCAGCCTGCCAGTGTATCTTTTTGCACCGACTACCGGCAAGGCGCGGGACCGAAAGGAAGCAAAGGGCTCCGGTTATGTGCCGCTCCGCTTCTTACGGAAATTCTATAAAGAAGCGTACCGAAGGCTCCGTGTCTATCTCCCGGAGGATAAAGCCATTGTATTTCATGATGGCTTCCGGCTGCCACTGTGGGGGAGATTTTTTGAGAGAGCCGGCATGAAGCATGTGTATCTGGATACGCACCAGTATATCTGGGCGATGGAAATGTTTCTGCCATTTCACAGACTCTGGCTCTACTGGTTTTATGTGATGCTGGAGCAGAGGATGATCCGCCGCGCTGAGCGGCATGTGCCGGTGATTGTCGGTGAATGGTCCAACTGCAACAGATACGCTGCGTTCCAGCGAAACCGGCGCTACCACGATCAGGGAACCAATATCTGGAGTGAACGAGTCGGAGATCTCAAAAAGAAGCTGGACGAGAAGCTTCCGGAGGATATCAAGGTGCTGAACAGCATCCGGGAGTATTCGCAGGAGGCCGCCAGGGTCGTTGCAGAAGAACGGAGGAAGCTGCAGCGGGAGATCCGGAAATCCTGTATGGCGGAGCAGAGAAAACGGTTCCGGAAGGTCGCCAATATGCAGCTTCATGCCTGGGAGCATGCTGCCGGCTGGTTTTACTGGAGCTGGAAGCTTGAGCCGGAGAGCGGGAGACATACAGTTGAGTTCTGGAAGGAGAGCTGGGATTATCACCGTTCTGTCCGGAATGGATGGCTGCCTAAAAAGATCACGAAGTGAGAGATATTGCTGTTTGCAAAGCGATATAGTATAAGACGATCGTATCAGGAGGAAAATATGCCCAAGGTTTCGATTATTGTGCCGGTTTATAATGCGGAGAATGTGATCCGCCGCTGCGTGGACAGCATTCTCCAGCAGGAGTTTACGGATTTTGAGCTTCTTTTAATGGATGATGGCAGTAAGGACGGAAGCGGAGCAATCCTGGACGAGTATGCCGCTAGGGATTCAAGGATCACTGTGGTGCATAAGCCAAATTCCGGTGTTTCGGATACCAGGAATCAGGCGCTTGGTATGGCGCAGGGCACCTATATTCAGTTTCTGGATGCAGACGACTGGATCACCAAAGATGCCACGAGACTTCTGGTCCGGGCGATGGAGGAGCATGATGCGGATCTTGTGATTTCGGATTTTTACCGGGTCGTGGGAGACAATACCTCACGGAAAGGCGATATCACGGCAAAGGATGTTATCAGCCGGGAGGAGTACGGAGAGTGGATGCTCAAAAATCCTGCGGATTATTATTACGGAGTCCTCTGGAACAAGCTGTTTAAGCGCTCTATTGTGCAGCAATATGGACTTCGGATGGATGAAACGCTGCACTGGTGTGAGGATTTTATCTTTAATATGGAGTATATCCTGCATGTCGACAGAATTTTTGCGCTGCAGATACCGATCTATTACTATGTTAAGACAGAAGGCTCGCTTGTCTCTATGGGCATGAATCTTCCGGGGATCGTAAGCATGAAAACCAATGTCATCAAGTACTATGATAATTTCTATAAGCACCTGTACGACGATGATGAATACATGAAAAAACGTCCCGAGATTTACCGGTTTCTGATTGATTACGCGAGGGATGACGCGGCGATTCCGGGACTGCCGGGGACCAAAAAGCTCGGGCAGGAGATCGTGCCGGTGCATGTTTCGCCATCTATTGAGAGTAATGTCTTCACCGACCTCTATTACAGCCAGAAGCTTTTGGATACATTGCTTGAGCGGACCGGAGCACAGTATGGTCTGGATCTTAAGGAAATGAAGGTAGTGATGTATCTGCGCTTTGCAGGGTCTGAAAAAAATCTTAAGGAGGCTGCCGACCTGATCGGACTCTCGCAGCCGGGAGTGATCGGATGTATGCAGAAGTTATTGCTGAAGCGTTATATCAAATTTAATTTTTCCGGCATGGTTTTGAGCCACGAGAGTGTGTTTCTCGATGCGGAGTTTACTGCGGATGGGCAGGTAGTCAGCGCCGCAATCGATCAGGTTATGGATGATTTTGAGAGGATCCGTTATGGAGAGCTTACAGAGACCGGGAGAGAGAAACTCCGGGCGGAACTCCGGCAGGAGCTTGAGAGGGTGAAGCGCGCACTATAGAAGGCTCATTCTTCCGTCTGCTAATTGACACACAGGTTTAGCATACATTGGTGATTATTACTAAGGAGGTACATATCCCTCTGTCAAGAATCCGTGATATCATAAGCGGTAAGAGAAGCCTTACAAGCTGATGCCGAGCTGAAGGGTTGCAGGTGGGCGGCAGATGCATTGATAACATTGACAGAAGCACTTTAACATGTTAATGTCATCGAATGTGCAAATGAACAAAGGATGATCTATCGAAGCTGCTACAGGGCTTCCATAGTTAAAAACAGTTAATATGAGTGATAATAGAAATCAGTTGGAGAGATCGCGCCACAGGCAGGAAAAGCTCCATCGCCTTGTCCGGCAGTATCAGAAGGAAAAACGGCGGAAAAGGCTGTTCCGGCGGGTGCTTGTTGCAGCCATTATCCTGATGCTTTTTGTGTCGGTGCTGATCCCGTTTGGCATGGTCCGGCATTATCAGAGCATGACGCAGCAGGTGGAGTTCCGGGAGGATGAGGTTCAGAATACGGATATCGATACTGCGCAGCTGGAAGCCATGAAGGGCTACTGGAGCTGTGTGCTGTTTGGGGTGGATTCCAGAGATGGTACGGTCGGTAAAGGCAACAATGCGGATGTACAGATTATCATCAGCGCGGATCTTGATACCGGAGACATTCGCCTTGTATCGATCTACAGGGATACGTATCTGAATCTGGGTAAAGAATATGCCAAGATCAATAAAGCGTATACAAGCGGCGGACCGGAGCAGGCGGTAAAGGCGCTGAACCGAAATCTTGACCTTAACATTGATAACTACGCGACATTTAACTGGAAGGCGGTGGCGGATGCGATTGACATGCTGGGAGGCGTGGATATCAATGTGACCGACCAGGAGTTTTATTATATGAATGCGTATATCACCGAGACTTGTCAGAAAAGTGGGATTTCCGCGGAAAATCCGGCGGCGGAGTATCTTGACAAGGCGGGGTACCAGCATCTTAATGGCGTACAGGCAGTTGCATACGCAAGGCTCCGGTATACAGATGATGATTTTGAACGGACCAAGCGGCAGAGAGCCATCATGATGCAGCTTCTAGACAAGGCAAAGGGAACATCTCTACTTAAGCTGAATCAGATTGTGGAGACGGTGCTTCCGGAGACCGCCACCAATATCGGGCTGGAGGATGCACTCAGAGTACTTAAAAATATCAATAAGTTCCGGGTTTCCGGTAATGCGGGATTTCCATCCAGATTTGTTACAAAGAAAATCGGAAGCAATGGAGACTGCGTGATTCCGGCGGATCTTGAAAAAAATGTACAACTTTTGCATGAGTTTTTATTTGATGTTTCGGATTATGATGTATCCGGCACAGTATCGGAGCTGAATCAGAAGATCCGTTCAAGAACGGGGATCACGACCAAAAGCTCGGAGATTATCCGGCGCTAAAATGGACACAGGAAGGAACAGTATGGGAGAAAGAGAATTTCATAAAGGCGATCTGGTGCGGCACTTTAAGAGGGAAATGGTGGATCCGAAGTCTACAGAGTATCTGTACCGGATTGTCGGAACTGCGGTGCACTCGGAGAACCGGGAGAAATATATGGTATATCAGGCTCTATATGGTGACGAGGGTCTGTATATCCGCCCGTATGATATGTTTATGAGCGAGGTTGACCATGCGAAGTATCCTGAAATCCGGCAGCAGTGGAGATTTGACTGGGTGACGGAAAAGGACCTTGAGATTCTCTGGAAAATGGAAAAGGGAAATGCGGAAGTTACTAAGGCTCAGTGAGGCATAGCAAGGTATGGATTATGGAGCACTTTATAACAAAATGACGGCAGTGTTACGAAGGCACGACGGACTTATCGTACTGATCCGTGAGCTGGACAGGATGCTTAAGCTTATGCTGTATCTCCTGTATCCGGCGCTGCTTCTTTGGCTTTTATACCGGAAGGACATGAGAGTTCTTCCGGTTTTTCTGATTCCGGCAGCTTCCTTTGTACTTTTATCCATTTTACGGCATCAGATCAACCGTCCGCGCCCCTATGTTCGATGGCCGGAGATGGAGCCACTGATCCGCCGCAATAAAACGGGGGACTCGATGCCAAGCCGGCATGTATTCTCCTGTGTGGTGATTGCCATGGCTTGGCTTTATGTCGTTCCCATGGTCGGATGGCTTCTTTTAATCGTGGGTGTACTGATTGCAGTTATCCGGGTCGCTCTCGGAGTACATTATCCATCGGATGTTGTGGCTGGATATTTATGCGGGTTATTGGCAGGATTATTATTTTTTATCTTGTGAAAATCTGGAATTATGGTATGATGTACACAATTATACAGTATAATTATGCATATCACATGTGACAATGTATGATATGCGTGAGTTGCCGAAAGCAGTACATGTGATGCCAGATGCGACGGTAAGCTTAGTATTGGTATAGCTTATGGCGGTGAGCTGCAGTTTTTTGCAAGACAAAACATGGACTTGTGCTGGAAATCATAATGGAAAGGGATACATGCATGAAAACCAAGGTATATATCGATGGACAGAGCGGAACGACAGGACTGCAGATTTATGACAGAATCGGCGCAAGAGAGGATCTTGAGCTTCTCAGAATCCCGGAGGAGAAGCGGCATGACCTTGCCGAGCGGAAAAAATATCTTAATGCAGCGGATATCGTGTTTCTCTGTCTGCCGGATGATGGTGCAAGGGAAGCGGTTTCGCTGATTGAAAACCCGGAGGTGCGCGTGATCGATGCTTCCACGGCGCACAGAACGAGCGAAGACTGGACCTATGGCTATCCGGAGCTCTCGCCAGAGCAGAGAGAGGCGATCCGCCACAGTAAGCGGGTCGCCAATCCCGGATGTCATGCGACCGGACTGATTTCCTCAGCAGCGCCGCTTGTAAGGATGGGGATTTTGCCAAAGGATTATCCG
>DJXY01000076.1 GCA_002449915.1 Oribacterium sp. UBA6992 | reverse complement strand
AAGGAGATATCTGGGTAAGATATCCGGTCCGCTTCTTGACAGGATAGATCTGTGCACGGAGCTTAAGAACGTGGATATAACCGATATTCGCTCAGGCGGCACGGGCATGTCATCGGGGGAGATGTCCGAAATGGTCGGGAGGGCAAGAGAAGCCCAGAGCCGCAGGTTCAGGGGGACTTCCTACAGATTCAATGCAGATCTTAAAGCGGAGGATATAGACAGGGTATGCAGTCTTGGTAAGGATGAGGCTGAGCTTATGGAAAAGCTCTATAAGCAGCTGTCTCTCTCAGCACGTTCGTATCACAGGATCCTGCGGGTTTCAAGGACTATCGCGGACATGGAAGGTGCCGAAGTGATCACCCGAAAGCATCTTCTTGAAGCTGTCTCTTACCGCCCTGACCTGGACTATTTCAGATGATGGCAAAAGTGATTAAAATTGTTTCTTAAAACAGGTGTTCAGATGATGTAAAATAGGAAATGGTTTAGAGGATGAAGGCAGTATGCTGCTTAAGGTATCTGCCGGTAATTAATGGAGAATGCTATGTCATACAGAGAAGAGACGAAAGAGATAAGGATCGGAAATGTCAGGATAGGCCACGGCAACCCTGTAGCCATCCAGTCAATGACAAACACCCCCACTGCGGATGTGAGTGCCACCGTGGCACAGATACATGCCCTTGAGAAGGCGGGTTGCGAGATCGTAAGATGTACGGTTCCCGATGAAGATTCTGCAAAGGCTCTTTCCGGGATAAAAAAGCAGATAAGCATACCTCTTGTTGCGGATATCCATTTTGACTACAAAATGGCGATAATGGCTATGGAAAACGGTGCCGACAAGATCCGTATCAACCCGGGCAACATAGGCTCTGCCGATAAGGTCAGGGCTGTGGTGGACTGTGCAAGGGAGCGGGATATTCCCATAAGGGTCGGTGTCAACTCCGGATCTCTTGAGAAGGCTCTCCTTGAGAAATACGGCGGAGTCACTGCCGAAGGTATCGTGGAGAGTGCGCTTGATAAGGTCAGGCTCATCGAGGATATGGGATATGACAATCTTGTAATTTCCATCAAATCCTCGGATGTCCTGATGTGCGCAAGAGCATATGAAATGATCTCGGAAAAAACAGATCATCCGCTGCATGTCGGCATTACCGAGGCAGGCACCGTCTGGTCCGGCAACATCAAGTCCGCCATGGGACTTGCGCTGATTCTCAGTAAGGGCATAGGTGACACCATCCGGGTAAGCCTGTCCGCTGATCCGGTAGAGGAAATTAAGTCGGCAAAGCTGATCCTCCGGACGCTCGGTTTAAGAAAAAATGGTGTCACGGTGGTTTCCTGTCCGACCTGCGGCAGAACCAACATTGACCTCATCGGGCTTGCCAATCAGGTGCAGACGCTGGTGGAGGAGTATGATGACAAGGATTTAAAGGTTGCAGTCATGGGCTGCGTGGTGAACGGACCCGGAGAAGCCCAGGAAGCGGACATCGGCATTGCCGGTGGAAACGGCGAGGGGCTCCTCATTAAAAAAGGCGAGGTGATCCGCAAGGTACCGGAAGCAGAACTTCTTGATGTCCTCCGGGAGGAGATTGAGAAATTTTAACCGCCGCATATGTAAAGCCATGGCATATGAGGCAGACGATATTTGTTAATGATAGATGGCAAACGATAGCAAGCGGTCATATACAAAGCGGCGGCTTGCAAAGCTAAGGCAACCATGAAACGATTTTTTGAAGTATTTGAAGCTCTGACGTTAAGTCCGGAGACGGAACAGCTCTTTACAGATGCGGCTGTAACACGGGTCACCATGTCCCGTGATCGAAGCCAGATCCGGATCTATATCCTGGCAAAGCACCTCATCGGAAAAAAGCATGTCCGGGAGGCGGAAGCTGCCATCAAAACCCAGCTGTTTCCGGGGAAGCGCCTCGGGATCAAAATCATAGAAAAATTTAAGCTGTCCTCTCAGTATTCTGCGAGGACTCTTTTTGATATGTATAAGGACTCCATTTTTATGGAGCTTAAGGCATACGACATCCTCCTTTACAATATGCTCTCAATTGGAAGAATCGACTGGAAAAATGATGATACCATGTATCTCACGATTCCAAACTCGCATCTTTATGCCAAATCCGAGCCGGAATTTATCCGTGTCATGAAAAAGCTTTTTGAGGATCGCTGCGGCGTGGAATTTGAGATGGAGCTGATCTATGAGGAGCGGGCAGCAAAGGATGCGAATGCCTATGCCCGGAGAGAAATCCCTGCCGAGCTGCGTGGTCAGACTCCGGAAACAATAAAAGCTAAGGATGCCGCAAGAGCCGGTGCCGGTCGCGCCATGCATGCCGGCGAGGGCTTCCTGCATGCTTCGGATCCGTTTAACATGGAGGGCGCGATGAAGGCTGCCGGAGGCAGTGCGGAGCTCGCAGCTGCCGGTATGCGCATGCAGCACGGCAGTGGAAAAGCTGCGCCTGTGGCAAGTCCCTCTATGAAAGCCGGCGGTAATACAGCTCCCGGAGCAATGTCGCAGGATCGCGGTTTTGATAAATCCGGACGGAGAAAGTTTGCCTTTAAGCGTTCGGAGTCAGAGGAGGTTCTGTACGGACGAGATTTCATGGATGCTCCGGTCCGGATCCAGGAGGTTAGTGAAGCCTCCGGTACCGTGGCCGTAGGCGGAGAAATCATGACCGTAGACGAGCGCAGAACCAGAACCGGCAAAAATATCCTGTCCTTCACGATCACCGACTTTACGGATTCCATCGCCTCCAAGATCTTTGTGGATGATGAGGACCTGGATGCAGCACATGCCTTTTTAAAGCCCGGCTCTCAGATCCTCGTAAAGGGAGTCATTGAATTTGATACCTTTGACCATGAGCTCGAGCTGTCCCACGTCTATGGCATCAGGAAGTATCACATCGAGAAGACAAAGCGCAGCGACAACAGCAGGAACAAGCGCGTGGAGCTGCATCTTCATACCAAAATGTCCGATATGGACGGCGTATCCGATATTTCAGATTATATCGATACTGCTGTCTCCTTTGGCATGCATGCCATGGCGATCACAGATCACGGTGTGGTGCAGTCCTTCCCGGATGCAGCTCTCCATCTTAAAAAGATCGGGCATGACAAGGATTTCAAGCTGATTTATGGTATGGAGGGTTACCTTGTAGATGATCTGCAGACGATCGTTGTAAACGGCAAGGGGCAGTCCCTCGATCAGGAAACCGTGGTTTTTGATATTGAGACTACTGGCTTCAGTGCTAAAACCGACCATATTATTGAAATCGGTGCAGTTAAGCTGAGAAATAACGAAATCGTTGACCGGATGGATATTTTTGTAAACCCAAAGGTTCCGATCCCGTACCGGATTACACAGCTTACCTCTATTGATGACAGCATGGTGATTGATGCTGATCCGATTGAAGTTGTTCTGCCTGCCTTTCTCAAATGGTGCGGCGATGCCGTGATCGTAGCGCACAACGCGGAATTTGATACCGGATTCATTCGCGCCAATGCAAAACGCCTGGGACTTCCCTATGACCCGACCATCGTAGATACCGTAGGTCTGTCACGTCTGCTGCTGCCGCAGCTGAACCGGTATAAGCTGGATACGGTGGCAAAGGAGCTGAAGGTGTCTCTGGAAAACCATCACCGCGCAGTGAATGATGCCGGCTGTACTGCTGAAATTTACATTAAGGAAATCCTGATGCTAAAGAACCGGGGAGTAAAGCTGCTCTCGGAGATTGATTCTCTGGAATACGACCATGCAGCCAGCGTCATGAAGCTGCCGACCTATCATATCATCCTGCTTGCCAAAAACGATATCGGGCGGATCAATCTGTACCGCCTGGTGTCCGAGAGTCATCTGCATTATTTTAAAAAGAGTGCCAGGATCCCGAAGTCTCTTTTAAAGGAGCATCGGGAGGGATTGATCATCGGTTCCGCCTGCGTCATGGGCGAGCTGTTTCAGAACATGCTGCGTGGTGCGGATGAGGCGACGCTGCTCTCGATTGCCTCCTTTTATGATTATCTGGAGATTCAGCCGCTTGGTAACAATGACTTTATGATCGGGAATGATAAGTATGCGGCATCCTCTAAGGAGGATCTTATCAACTATAATCTTAAGATCATTTCGCTCGCAGACCAGCTGCATAAGCCGGTATGCGCAACCTGTGATGCGCACTACGTAGATCCTGAGGATGACATTTACCGTAAAATTATCCAGGCGGGGCGGGGATTTGAAGAGGAGGAGAGCGATGCCTGCCTCTATTTCCGTTCCACGGATGAAATGCTTAAGGAGTTTGACTACCTGGATCCAAACCGCGCAAGGGAAGTTGTGATCGATAATCCCAACAGGATTGCCGATATGTGTGAGGTCATTGCTCCGGTGCGCCCGGACAAATGTCCTCCCATCATCGAGCATTCAGATGAAACGCTGCGACAGATCTGCTACGAGACGGCTCACCGGATGTACGGTCCGAAGCTCCCGGAGATTGTCGCCAATCGTCTGGAAATCGAGCT
>DJXY01000077.1 GCA_002449915.1 Oribacterium sp. UBA6992 | reverse complement strand
CCGCCATCTGGCAGAGACCTGTGTGAATGCAGGCGGGCGTGTTGTGCTCACCGGGGTTGTCGCAGAGTGCTGTGTCCTTGCCACATTTTTTGATGCCGTAGATCTTGGATTTCCGGTTATCTGGCTGGATGACGCGATCGCGGGGCTCAACACGGAAACGGAAGCCGCCGCGCGTCTCACCGTCCGGGGACTTGCTCCGGTGCAGGTCCGGATCATGACTGTAAGAGAGTACTTGAGGGAGACGAGCTAAAATACCCGACAGCAAAAGATACCGGGCAGACTTACTTCAGCACCAGCTTGACACTTCCAAGTCCGAAGTTTGCAGCAAAGGTGTCAATCACGGCCTGCTTGGCAGTGGCTTCGTCAAGTCCCTTGCCTGCAGTAAAGCCGCTAAGGGTCAGTGTGCCATTTTTCACCGTCTGAGAATCCGTTGAGGATACACCCGGGCCTGCTGCTACAGTTTCCTTGGTGTCCTCTGTATCAAGACTTACAAAGGTCGTGCCATCTCCGACAGTCCCGTGCTGCTTCAAAAGGTCGATGACATTCGCCTCGGTAAGCTCCGAAGCTGCGTCCATGATTTCACTCACCTTGCCACTATCATCCGGCGCATAAACCACGATGGAAGCCAGCACCTCTGCGGTCGGGTCCGGCTGCTTGCTGAGCGGCATTCCGTTGTCCGGATCGGTTTCCTCCGCGGTTGACTCCGGCGCGGACGGACCTGCTGCTGTCGTCTCAACTGAAGCGCCGGACTTGCCGCCGCAGGCTGCTGCCGTCATCATAACGCCTGTTGCAATAAGAAGCATAAGTAAATACTTTTTCATATATAACTCCTTGGTTTTTTATGCTGATGAATACCTTTTTATATTACAAACGCACGTTACGCCGCTTGCCGCAAATTTCCACGGAGGCGCATACATTGGATGTCTCGTTGTCTTAGTCTGCAAATGCCTGCGCCGAAGCGTTGCTCGTGCCGAAAATACAATGTGCATTATAACGAAGCGGTTTTTTATTTGCAAGCTCGCGCATAGATTTTAAGAATTTCTACCGGATTCCTACAGGAATGTGGTAGGATAATCCTGGCTGCCAGTCTTGTACGACGGAAACTTTATCTGCCATCTGCATTTTTATAGACATCTGCTTTTTATATAGGAGAATATCGACACAACTATGGAAACTGGAACTCTTTATGTCTGCGCGACGCCGATCGGAAATCTTGAGGATATTACCTACCGGGTGCTGGAATGTCTTAAATCCGTCGATCTCATTGCGGCGGAGGATACCCGCAATTCCATCAAGCTTTTAAATCATTTTGAAATCAAGACTCCGATGACGGCATATCACGAATACAATAAGTTTGACAAGGCTCGTTACCTTGTGCAGGAAATGCTTAATGGTAAAAATGTTGCCATCATCACAGATGCCGGAACTCCCTGCATTTCCGATCCCGGTGAGGAGCTCGTGCGGCAAGCCGCGGAAGCTGGCATTCGCATCACATCCCTGCCGGGACCGGCGGCTTTGATTACCGCACTCACAATATCCGCGCTGCCCACGAGGCGGTTTGCATTTGAAGCCTTTTTGCCGGCGGAGAAGCGGGAGCGGGAGCGGATTCTGGAGGAGCTTACGCACGAGACGCGCACGATGATCCTGTATGAGGCACCGCACCATCTTAAAAAAACACTGGCGGATCTCGCAGAGACACTGGGTGGCAGCCGGAAGATTTCGCTCTGCCGGGAGCTTACCAAGAAGCATGAGGAAGCGATCCGCACGACAATTTCGGAAGCGCTGGCGCGGTACGAGCTGGAGGAGCCCCGGGGCGAATATGTGCTTGTCATTGAAGGGAAGTCCTGGGCGGAGCAGGATCAGGAGGCTAAGGACGACTGGGCAAAGCTCTCGATCCCGGAGCATATGCAGCATTATCTTGCCAAGGGGATGTCGGAAAAGGACGCGATGAAGGCGGTCGCCAAAGACCGTGGCGTCTCCAAACGGGAGATTTACGCAGCGCTGAAGAAATAATGTAGTTTAAAAATATCTTTTGCAAAAACAGCCTTTATGTTTATGCATGCAGATGCTTCGTCGTTATAAGACGCTTTCCAAAATAAACACTGTCACGCTGCAGGCGATGGCAACCGGAAAAAGCCCTAGACCGCGCCATGCCATGACCATGCCGACCACCAGTGCCATCAGTCCCGCTAATGGCTGCTCTGTCGCATCCATGATTGCGGGGAAGGTCATGACCGCGAGTGTAACATATGGCACATAGTATAAGAACGAGCGTATGGTCCGGTTGCGGATCTGCTTCCGGATCAATGTCAGCGGCAGGACGCGGATGATATATGACACTGCAAACATGATAAAGATGTAAATATAAGGGTTGAGTCTTGCGTTTGTCATACCTTGATACCTTTCTCCTCCTGGATTTGATCCGGGATCTGCTCTGCTTCCTGCTCTTCCTGCACTGGAAACAGTATTGCTGCTATGAGGGAAATCACCACTGTCAGGATGATGATTCTGTTGCCGCTGGATAACGCCGAGAGATAGGGAAGCCGTGAGAATGCAAAGCTTCCGATCATAGCAATCGCCACCATTCCACGGACTACCTTGTTGTCTCTTGCAGGCGGGATAATGATGGCAAGAAACATGCCGTATAGCAGGACGCTGAGTGCACTCACCACGTTGTCCGGAAGTACGTTACCTACAACAACTCCAAGGCAGGTTCCAATCGCCCAGAGACTCAGTGACGCCAGTGCAAGCCCGTAGTTGTAAAAGGGATTAAGCCAGCCCTTTACCGTGACCGAGGCTCCAAAAATCTCATCGGTAATCACATATCCAAGTCCCAGCCGATGGAGAAAGGATGTATGCTCGGGCAGCTTCTGACTGAGCGCTGCAGACATCAGGAGATAACGTGCATTGATGATCAATGTGATCAGCGCCATTTCAAAATACGGCGCATTGGACGCAATGACCGTAAAGCCTGCGTATTCACCAGCCGAGGCATTGCAGAGAAGGCTTGCAAGCGTTGCCTGAAAAGCGGTCAGCCCTGCATTTTTGGCGGAAATACCAAGTGCAAAGGAAACCGCCAGATATCCAAGTCCGATCGGGATCCCATCTCTAAGTCCTTTTTTAAGCCAGCTTCTATTTTGATTTTCTGTCATATCCTCACCCGCTCTATTGCCTGATGCCCGCTGCCAGTTGCATAATGCTATTGCCGGTTGCACGATGCTTGATACTTAATACCCGCGGCATAATGCGTACTTCCTTGCACGCTCCTATTTACCTGAATTGTCTGATGACCAGATACATCACTTTTGTAATCTTATCTCAAAGCCACGGTAATGTTAATCTGATATAATATATCTTTAAGTTATTATAGATAGTCCCGGAAGCTGACATCCACTGTGCAAATTCATCTGCATCCCATGCAAATCCATAATTTCCGTACAATTTAAACTCCACTCATGCAAGCTTAACTTCAAAGGGCATAAAAATAGCCCGCCGGAGTATCTTTGCCTCCGGCGGGCTTTGTTGGTTCCAGCCAAAAAAACCACCTGTTTGACAGGTGGTTCCGAGTTCGGCTTTAGCCTAGATAAAAAAACCTCCAATGCTACAATGAGTGTGGGTCTGACACCGCACTACATTGAAAAACAAAGGAGGTATCCATGGATAATAGTACATTATCACATACGACATGGAATTGTAAGTATCATATAGT
>DJXY01000221.1 GCA_002449915.1 Oribacterium sp. UBA6992 | reverse complement strand
ATCCTGGAAAAAACCGGTGCTGCGCTTACGATGGCCAACACGATCCTGAAGCTGGTTGGTAAAAAGAGAAGTGTGCTGACCATGGCAATCACGGGATATATCACAGGTATCCCGGTGTTCTGTGATTCCGGCTTTGTCATTTTGAGTCCGATTTCCAGAGCCCTTGCGTCACAGTCCAATGTCTCACTCGCGGTGATGGCAACGGCGCTGTCCGGTGGTCTGTATGCCACCCACTGTCTGGTACCTCCGACACCCGGACCGATCGCCATGGCAGGTACGCTCAATGCGGATCTGGGACTTACAATCCTGGTAGGGCTTGTGGTTTCGATACCGGCGACATTTTCCGCATATATGTATGCAAAGCATGTTTCCAGCAAGATTGATATCCCCGCCAATCCGGAATATACCGTTGAGGAGTTAGTCGAGAAATATGGGCATCTGCCAAGTGCACTGCACAGCTTTGCGCCGATTCTACTGCCGATCGTGCTCATCGCGTTAAAGTCCGTTGGAGATTTTCCAAGTGCTCCGTTTGGTTCCGGTGTCTTTAAAAACTTTGTTTCCTTTATCGGTAACCCGGTTATTGCGCTGCTGCTTGGTGTCTTTATTGCAATGACACTTGTTCCGAAGTCGGAAACCAAAAATACGCTGAAGTGGGTGACGGAGGGTGTTACCAACTCGGCGGGTATCCTCGCAATTACTGGTGCAGGCGGCTCCTTCGGTGCCATCATTCAGAAGCTCCCGATTGCGGATGCACTGAGTGCTTCACTGCTTGGCCTTGGTGCCGGTGTGTTCCTGCCGTTTATCATTGCAGCACTTCTGAAGTGCGCGATGGGCGCATCTACCGTGGCAATGATTACGACATCCGCTATGATCGCTCCGATGATGGAGTCACTTGGCTTTACATCTCCGATTGCCCGGGTGCTCGTGATTATGGCGATCGGTGCGGGCTCCATGACCGTATCTCATGCCAATGACTCGTACTTCTGGGTTGTGTCCCAGTTCTCGGACATGAATACTTCTCAGGCATATCGCTGCCAGACCGGTATGACCGGCGTGATGGGTATCACAACAATTATTGTGGTATTTATTCTGTCGCTGATCTTTGTATGATATGTTAGCATAATACAAAAGCCTGCCGTAGGGGCTGAACCTTATGGCAGGCTATTTTTATACTTTAAAAGCTTACTTTCCAAAGACCTGGTCGCAGAAGCGGACGGTGGTCATAGCATCCTTGCCATAGCAGTCCGCGCCGATCTGATCGGCGTACTCCTGGGTCATGACAGCGCCGCCGACCACAATCTTGGTGTCCGGCTTTTTTTCTCTTAGCTGTCGTATGGTCTCCTTCATATTGACAACGGTTGTCGTCATCAGTGCGGAGAGACCGACAACAGGGACATTTTCCCGGATTGCAGTCTCGACAATCCGCTCTGGCGGCACATCCCGTCCGAGATCCAGTACTTCGTATCCGTAATTTTCCAGCAGGACCTTGACGATGTTTTTGCCAATATCATGGATATCTCCCTTAACAGTTGCAAGGATTACCTTGCCTTTCAGAACCCTGGGGCTTCCGCTCATTGCATCCCGGATTACTTCAAACGATGCCTGCGCGGCTTCGGCAGCCATCAGAAGCTGCGGTAAAAACAGTGTTCCCTGTTCAAAACCCTTTCCGACTACATCGAGCGCCGGAATCAGGTTTTCATTTACGACATCCAGAGGTGCCTGGTTTTTTAATGCCTTGCGGGTTTCCTCGGCGGCTTTGCCCGCAACACCCCGGCGGATGGCTTCAAAGAGCGGACGACTGGCGGCATCCTTTGCGGCGCCTGCGAATGTCTTGGCTCCGGAGGCATTCGCATTTCCCGATGCGGCTTCGTTACCACCAGCGGTTCCGTTATCAGCGGCTGACCCGTTTCCGGCATTTCCGTGACCGGCTCCTGTTCCATTACCGGCAAGTCCGGAAGGTACCGCTTTCAATGCCTGCTCTGCGGCGGCTTCCCTTGCAAGATCTGCTGCGTAGAGCTCACGGGTCTTTTTAAATTCGGCATAGGCTCCGATAAATCCCTGGAAATTACTGTCCTTGCCGGTCAGTGCAAGATATGCCCGGAAGGCACGCATCATCGGCGCGCTGTTGGGATTGATGATGGCACAGGAGAGACCTGCCTGCATGGCCATGGTAAAGAATGCGGAATTCAGGATTTCACGGGCAGGCAGACCAAAGCTTATGTTAGAAACGCCGAGGATTGAATGTCCTCCCAGTTCGTCCCTTACTCTGCGGATGGTTTCCAGTGTCACATTGGCAGAAGTCGGATCCGAAGAGACGGTCATGGCAAGCCCATCGATGATGATATCTTCTTTTGGAATCCCATATTTCTCGGCTTCGGCATAGATTTTTTTAGCGGCAGCGATACGACCCTCGGCGGTCGGTGCGATGCCGTCCTCATCCAGCGCAAGTCCAACGACAACGCCGCCGTATTTTCGTACCAGCGGAAATACCATCTCGCAGCTTTCTTTTTTGGCATTTACCGAGTTGATCATCGCCTTACCGTTATAGAGACGGAGCGCCCGTTCCATCGCCTCCGGATTGGAAGTGTCGATCTGCAGGGGCAGGGCTGTGACGGACTGCAGACTTTTTACGACCTGCGTCATCATTGACGGTTCGTCAATCCCCGGGAGACCAACATTCACATCCAGAACATCCGCGCCGGCATCCTCCTGCGCGAGACCCTGTGACAGGATATAGTCAATATCTCCTGTTTTGAGTGCTTCCTTGAAGCGCTTTTTACCGGTCGGGTTGATCCGCTCGCCGATGATGACGGGACGCGGACCGATTTCCACACAGCGGGAAAACGAGGAGATCACGGTGCGGTGCTTCCGCTCGATGGGGCGGAAGGGAAGGCGTGAGACCTTATCCCGGACCTTTTGGATATACTCGGGGGTTGTGCCGCAGCAGCCGCCGATTCCCTGAATGCCTAAGCTCGCAAGCTCTACCGCGATATCGGAAAAAAGCTCACTGTCCACATCGTAGACGGTCTTTCCGTTTACGGAGCGGGGGATGCCGGCGTTAGGATTAATGATGATAGGTGTCGAGGAGCATTTGGTAAAACGCTCGGCGATCGGCAGCATTTCCTTAGGTCCGAGGGAACAGTTTACGCCCAGAGCATCCACCCTCAGTCCTTCAAGCATTGCCGTGATGGATTCCGGCGTGCCGCCGGTCAGCATTTTGCCCTTCTCGTCAAATACCACTGTGGCAAAAACCGGCAGGTCGCAGGCTTCCTTTGCCGCGAGGACTGCTGCCTTAGCCTCGTAGGAATCATTCATTGTTTCGATCAGCACAAGATCCGCTCCGGCAGAGGCGCCGATGGAGATCACTTCCTTATAGAGAGATACCGTTTCCTCAAAGGGCAGATCTCCCAGGGGCTCCAGCAGCTTCCCGGTGGGTCCGATATCCAGCGCGATATAGGCATCGGACTCCCGCCCCGCGCGTTTCCGTGCTTCTGTTGCATTTTCCACAGCAGCACGGACGATTGCTTCCAGATTGTCGGGGAAGCGCAGACGGTTTGCACCGAAGGTATTGGTATTAAAAACGGTGCATCCGGCATTGAGATAACCGAGATGCAGGGAGATCACCTCCTCCCGATGCGTGAGATTCCAGGTTTCCGGCAGTTCGCCCGGCGTAAGCCCCATGGACTGCAGGACAGAACCGGTGCCTCCGTCAAAAAATATCCATTCGTGATTTAAACGATCAAGTATTGACATGGAATCCTCCTATAACATGTAAAGGCTGAAGAGTATCGGTTAGTCATGGCGGAAGGCGCAGTCGGTGCTGTCGCAGGTGGAGCAGTCCTTCAGATGGTTTTTCTGCGGTTCTCTGGTGATGCCGATGATGGCTGTAACCGATTTGGACGGCGCCATGACAAGCGAACGTGTGAGGTGTAATCCGATCTCGCGCTCTGCATCGAGCACGGCAATGATTTCCGGCTGCAGTGTCAGGGGCAGGTCACCATACCCGGGCGAGAACCTTGGGCGGAGATAGAGCCCCTCCCGGAGGACCGCTTCCCGCAGATTTCCGTTTATGATATCGCAATACGACTCAATCATCTCGGCGCCGGCTGCCTGGTAAATTACAGATTCTGTGATACTTCCGATGCTCGCCCGTCGGATCAGAAGGTCTACGCCCGGTCCGATGGTAGCTGCCATGAGAAACGCTTCCCGGCACCCCATAAGATTTTTGTACAGCGCCTGGCTTTCCATGCATATGCCACCGATCTCGAGGGTGCCCTCGCCTGCAACATGCAGAGGAAAGCGCTTCCAGATGGCGCGGGGCGTGGAGATCTCCTGCAACGCACATTCGCAGTGTGATATTTTGTCCATGAGCAGTGAATCCGTGGATTCCGGATCAGAGCTCCCGCGAGATCCCATGTACCGGAGTACCTCTCGTGTACGGATGGGGATAGGTTTGTCATATTGTTTCTGCATGGTTTGTCCTGTTGATGTTCATATAAAATATGTCAGTATTTGCCGGGCGGTCATATATGCAGGAAGTAGATATATATGCCGGGAGGGCACAGATCCAGTGCGATGCTCAGATGAGGTGGGCGAGCGCCTGTTGGATCCCAGCGGCAACCTCCGGTTTATTCATAGAGTAGACATGGATATGCGTGCAGTCATTGGCAAGCAGATCCACAATCTGCTCCGCCGCATAGATGATGCCGGCCTGCTGCATAGCCTTGGGATCATCCCCAAATTTATCCACGATGGAGCGGAACCGGTTGGGGATGGTGGTGCCGGAGAGGGATACGGAGCGCTCGACCTGCTTTCTGTTGGTGATCGGCATGATCCCTGCAAGCACCGGAACATTGACACCGTGCTCTCTTAAGCGGTACAGATAATTGTAGTAGACAGAGTTGTCAAAAAACATCTGCGTGGTCAGGAACTGGCAGCCGGCATCTACCTTCTCGCGGATGTGCTCGATGTCCTCGTTTTTATGTGCGCACTCTACGTGACCATCCGGATAGCAGGCGCCTCCGATGCAGATCTCCGGGTCGATTTCACGGATATCGCGGATCAGCTCGCATGCATAATGGTAATCATGCGCTGGCGCGCCATCCTTCGGGATGTCTCCGCGCAGTGCCATGATGTTTTCAAAGCCAAGCTCATGGTAGCGCTGGATCATACTGCGTACATGCTCTCTGGTACTGGAAATGCAGGTGAGATGCGGGAGCACGGTCACCTGATATTTGTCACTGATGTTTTTGGCAATGTGCAGAGTGTACTCCGAGGTTCCGCCGCCAGCGCCATAGGTTACAGACATAAAGCTCGGCTTCAGTGCGGCGATCTTTTCTGTTGCGGAGACAACGGAATCAAAATTACTGTCTTTTTTAGGCGGAAAGACTTCAAAGGACAAGGTGGCTTTCTGCTGCGCGAGGATATCAATGACTTTCATGCTTGACTCACTTTCTATGGTAGTATATAGATATTAAAATATTTTATCATGTTTTTGGCTGGGCTTGAAACAGATATTTCTTATAGTTGGTTATAGATTTTGATACGGGATTCCGGGCGTAAGACGGAGGATGGGGGGAGAAATCGGATGATTGCGATCATTGCAGCGTATGCAGACCATAGAGTGATTGGATATCAGGGGAGGATTCCATGGCACATTTCCGAGGACTTCCGGCATTTCCGGGAGATCACTGCCGGAGGTACCGTGATCATGGGACGCAAGACCTATGAGAGCATTGGACATCCGCTCCCGGGTAGAGAAAATATCATTGTTTCCAGGAGCCTGAGTGAAGCTCTCATACGAGAGGAGTCTGCAAAAGCGCTTGTGGCAGCATCTCTGGGGGAGTCTGTAGATGCTTCTGTAAGGACTTCTGCAAAGACTCCTGTCGCTGCGGCTCCAGCGGAGACGGACATTCGCTTTGCGAGGAACCTCCCGGAAGCGCTTGACTTAGCCACGAGAAACAGGATTTTCATCATTGGAGGAGAGAGTCTGTACCGGGAGGGGCTCGCTTATGCAGACACACTGTATCTTACGGAAATAGATGGAAGCTTCCCGGGGGATAAGCATTTCCCGGAGCTGCCGGAAGGAGAGTTCCAACTGATCTCATCGGAGGAGCATAAGGTGGAAAAGGCAGAAAACGCAGAAAGAGAGTTGACGTTCCGCTTTTTGGAGTATCGCAGATAGAGTCATCGGAACAAATCATCCGAAACGTGACGCGATACCGCAACATGGCGATGAATAACAGGTACAGCGATGTGTTACCGTGTAGAGCTGCATTACTGCCACAGCGTGTGGATCTCCTCGGCGATGCGCTGCAACTTGTCATGCTCCGGGCTGAAGGAAGGAAAAATTACTTTATTTTGGAAGCGCAGCGCCGGTTCAGGATCAAAGATAAAGAATTGTTCGTCAGCGTGAGGTGGAAGTAAATGTGAAGGCAGAAAGGTAGCACCACGCCCAGATTCCAGAAACTCACGGCAGGTAATATAGCTGTCAACCTCGTAGATTCGATTGGAGATGATGTGGTGCGTCTGTAGAAGATGGTCTGCCATGGAACGCATGTAGCTGCCGTTTCGGAGCAGGATAAAAGGGATGGTTTCACAATCCTCGATCCGGGGTGTATCTTTAGTGATACGCAGCAGATATGCCTTGGGAACAATCAGCATCAACCGGTCGTGATCCAGTTCGATCCCCTCCAGCATGGTTTGGTGGTAGTGGTAAGGTAGAGGAATGATGGCAATATCAGCGATGGAGTTCAAAAGATATTCTACGGACATCCTTGAATTTATGGTGGTTGTCACCATGTTAATCTCCGAGAAGCACCTTCCGAGTTTGGGCAGAATCTGTGTTTTGAAGTAATCTTCATGCAAGGGCGCCAGTACAATATGGAGAGCGTCTGAAGTTTGCGAAAGTGAGCTGATCTTCCGATCAGTGGATTCCTGAACGGCGAGGATTTTTTTTGCATAGGAAATATATGTTTTTCCGGTTTCCGTTGGAATCATGCGATGATCGATGTATTGAAAGAGCGTGACGCCAAGCTCCTGCTCCTCTTTATGTATACACTGGCTTACAGCGGAAGGAGAAATATAAAACTTCTCTGCAACCTGAGTCATGGTGCCAAGTTTTGCCAGTGCAACAATATAATTAAGACCTGAGACATTCATTGATCAATCTTACTCCTCTCATGTTTTCCAGGTTTGTCGGCTGCTCCAATCACGTTTATCCGACGCTGCTCCAGATAATATTCAGCATAACGATGCATATAGTAAGGAGACCCCCAGCTATCCATGATGCGGTGAATGACGTATTCTTCCGGTTCGCTCAGAGGATAGCCCTTACGTACGCCAATACCCTGATAAACGATAATTCGAGGCTGAATCCTGTAAACGGAAATATGATCTTCCGGTCTATAATATGCCTCTGGCAGTATTGCAGCACCTGCACCATTGCATACCATATCATATAATAGAGGAAGCATATTGGAACGGAATATGATATTCGGAGTGAGATCATTCCGGTCCAGTAGTTTATACAGGAGTTCTGAGTAGGAGGTCTCCTTTTCCTGCACCATAAATGGAGTATCCTGCAGTTCCTGAAGATCAATTGTCGGGTAGTCCCCGGGATCTCTGTCATTCCCATCGTAGCTCAGCTTATGTCCCGGCGGGACGAACAAAAGCAGCTCTTCATCCATGAATTTCATATATTCCAGGTCATCCATGGAAGTAGCAGTAGCGCCCAGCATAGCGATAGAAATTGTTCCATCCAACAGCAATTTGTGAAGTACGACATTGGTGTCCAGGATAATGTCCAGATGAATATCAGGATATCGTTTTTTAAAATCAACGTAAAATTGCGCGAATGTCTTGGATCCGCGTACTACGCTTCCTCCGAGCATGATTTTCCGCTGTGTAAGGGAGGGAGATCTCTGCTCCTCCAGTTTCTGACGCATTTCTCCATATAAGGCAAGGCATTGGCGACAGCCATCCGCATAAATCTGTCCGGACTCAGTCAGGACAAGCTGCTTCTGTGAACGGAGTACAAGGGGCGTTCCGAGACTCTGCTCGAGACCATGAAGCCACCGGCTGAGTGCGGGCTGGGAGATTCCTAATTTCCGGGCAGCGGAGACGAAAGAACCCTCTGTACTAAGTGCGGTCATGTAGCGCTGATCTCTAAGATTCACGAGGCACGTGCTCCTTTCTGAACATAACTTTTCAGTCGATACATTAAGGCAATATCTATAACATTTACTTAAACTA
Organism: Oribacterium sp. UBA6992; assembly: GCA_002449915.1. GTDB lineage: Bacteria > Bacillota > Clostridia > Lachnospirales > Lachnospiraceae > Oribacterium. Next base: position 5,783 of record DJXY01000221.1, on the reverse strand, counting down.
AATATGATTTTACCAAGATTGTCAAGATATAGTCAATGATTTATAGTAGTTTCATAGTAACAATCTATAACATTTAGTTAACGTGAATGGAAGGGGATTTATTATGCAGATGTATATCGTATTGGCATTGCTTGTCTTTATGATTGTTATGTTCTTTACCCATAAGGTGCCTTATGGTGTAACCACGATGACCTGCTGTGCCATGCTGGCATTGACCAATGTCATGAAAATATCGGATGCTTTTGCCGGACTGTCCAATAAGACCACGATTCTTGTTGCCTGTATGTTTACCGTTGCCTATGCCTTTGGCAAGACCAGTCTGATTAATAAAATCAGGGCAGCGATGGATAAGATCAAGGAAAAGAGCGGATTTGTATTCATCCTTTGTCTGTTCCTTGTGACGATTGTGCTCGGGCAGCTGATGGGCAGAACTGCGATTGTTTCTATCATTGCGCTTTTCCTGGTATCTTTGGACGATAATGATGAAATTTGCGGTTCACGTATGATTTTTGCAGCATTCTCAGTTCTTGCAGCCTGGTCTCTCAAATTTCCGGTGGGACTTGGTGCAACAATGTCTGCAACGGCAAATGCGTATTATGAGGGTATTATTAACAATGATGTATACATGCTGATGCCGCTCGATTTTTTTAAGGTTTCTGTAATACCATGTATCTTACTTACGATTTATGCACTGTTTGCCTGGAAGCTTATCCCAAAGCATCCGATTAATACAGCAAATGTAAAGAATGTAAAGGAAACCACAGCGATCCCAAAGAGGGATGAAAATGTAATTAATGTGGTCTTTGTTCTTGTTTTACTTGGATTTATTTTTGGCGCTAAGGTTGGACAACTGATGTATGTGATCCCGGTTCTTGGTGTTCTTGCACTTATTTTCAGTAAAGCAATTTCACCAAAGGAAGCCATCACGGCATTGACGAGTGATATGGTTTGGATGATCGCAGGTGTTCTTGTGATGTCCGATGCTATAGGAAAGTCCGGTGTAGGCGATCTCATTGGTAACGCACTTTTAGTTGTACTTGGAGGACATCCATCAAGTCTTATTGTATTGATAGTTTTTGCAGTTGTTACGATCGTAATGACCACGTTTATGTCTAATACCGGTACGGCTGCGGTACTTACACCGATTGCTGCATCCCTGTCCCTTGCGGGTGGTATGGACCCCAGAGGTATCGTACTTGTAATTAACATTGCATCTGTCATGGCAGTTGCATTCCCATCTGGTTCTGCCGAATGTGCACTTGCCTTTGCGATAGGTCAGCATGAACCTGCGAAACTTTTGAAATACACTTTGCCATACCTTGCGATTGCAGTGATCTCACTTTCTGTGGTGGCGGATCTGATGTTCCCGGTTTATCCGTAAGATATGCAATTGATGCGATGCCAGCACCAGTTCATTTACGGTTATTCGGGAGTTCAGGCGAATGACTTTGCCTAAGTTTTGCGCGATCATCTTGTGTGATTCAGCAGTTAAGCAGCAGTGACAGGAGGAAAATATGAGATCATGGCTTCAGAGACCGGAGGCACAGGTGCTTCCGGATGCAGGGACATTACATGTAAACAGAAATCATTATTATCAGCAGGTTCTCCATGGATATTATCAGTTTGATTGTGTAGTATCCAGGGAAGATCAGATTATACGTTCCACTAAGTTTTATATTCCTGAGGGATCTATCTATAACCAGCCGACGGTTATCATTGCGATTCCGGAAAACACAGATCCATGGGATTTTATGGTTGATAGTGGATGGAAGGATCTCGCTGATCATTATGGACTCTATCTTGTATTGATGGAGCCCAAGGAGGATAAAACCTGGTGTGATGAGGAGACAGAGGCGGCGTATTTTGAAGCGCTTGACGGAGATCTCAATTTGCGCCCGATGTTCTGCTCTTTCCAGGCTAATTTCTATGCTGTAGGTTACGGCAAAGGTGCGGATCTGATCGGGTATCAATCCAGAAGAAATCCTCGTGCGTATGCGGCGATTGCATTGCTGGGTACGAAAGGAATGTCGGAAGCAGAGAAGTCCTTCTGCGAGACGCATTTCACGCGTACGGAAGGAGTGACATTTGCTCAGGTGCAGTGGCCGGTCTGGATGACATTTGATATGGCGAATGCAGATGCGGCGGATGTTGCCCGTGAACTCGCTTATTACCGGAGATCCAATCATTGCGAGGCTGTTGGAAAGCAAGATGGCAGCCTGACCGTGTATACCCCGGAAATGGGCGGCAGCATTGATGAAGAATGGTGCGCACAGGTTATTACGGATCAGTGCAGCTGGCAGGAATGTATTTCCCGTTCGTACAGTGAAAAAATTCTGACGGAGCTTTTTGATGGGATGTATCGCTATCCGGGAACCAATAATGGTGCCCTTCGCAAGGCTGGAAACATTTATGAACGCGGATTTCAGAAATTCACTGCGCCGGTATGGGGTGGATTTTATGATGATCACCAGGATATGTATCAGCGTGAATGGTATGTATATGTTCCAGCAACTGCACCAGCAGAGAATATCCCGGCAGTGTTTGTATTCCACGGTGCAGGAGGCTCCGGAGATGAGATAGCAGACCGGATCGGATGGAGCATGGTGGCAGAGAAGTATGGTCTGTTACTGATTATGGGCAGTGCATCTCCGGATAATGCTGTGCGTGAGGTAAGTGATATTCGCACCAATAATATCCTGCGTGCATGGTGGAATACCGGGAAACCGACGGCGGAACGACCGGATGATCTTCTTTTTGTGGATTATCTGTATCAGTGGTTGATTTCGCATTACAAGGTAGACCGCAGCCGGATTTATGCTTCCGGGCAGTCCTCCGGCGGCGCTATGAGCTGGTCCTGTGCCGCATGGCGTCCGGATTATTTTGCAGCAGTAGCACCATTTTCGGCTCACCGCATGGAGCTCGGTGCCTGGGAAAAGGGAGAGCCGGATCCGGAACCGAACTATACATCTGCACTCGGAATTTTTGCTAATCTCGGATATTGCGATGGCGCATTCCGTGGAGGTTGGGCTAATGAAAACGGCAAAGCCACAGTGTCAACCTTCTGCAAATTAAATCATACGGTAAAACAGTGGTCTGATTATACATTTCTTGATCATGGCAAGAGTGCAAGCTATACGGAAGGACTGATGCATCACTATGTTTTTGAAAATGCTTCCGGCGTACCGATCCTGCATCTCTCGGAAACGGAAACCAAGGCGCATGCGACATTTCCAAGTGAATGTATGGCTGCCTGGGAGTATATGAGAGACTTCCGTAAAGATCCGGAGACCAAGGAGTTGTACTATAAAGGCGAGAAGGTGAAAATGTAAGTTGAAGCATTGAAATTGAGTCATCGGAGTTGAACCGTTGGATTATCTGGTGTGTTGATTGGGTTAAGCGAATAAAAGACTTCTATTAGATTAGATAGAGGGAAAAAATCATCCGGGTGCGTGAATTTCTACGCATCCGGATGATTTTTATAAGAAGCTTGACAGAAATTTCCTGGCTGATATAAACAATGTAAGGAAAGTAAACTCTGCAGCGGAAGACAAGATTTGCGTGGCGAGATTGAGGAATTTGGATTTATTTTCCATGCGCACTATAGTTATAGGAAGGTAGGACATGCCAATGCCAGGACATATGGAATATATAGAACATGCAGACTCCACAGGATTCATAAAAGATACAGAACGTACTGGACAGATAGGACATTCAGAAAGGTCAGAATACACATTAGCGCAGGTATGGGAGCGGCTTAAGGCAGGAAACGAGCGATATATTGCAGCGAGAAAAAACGATGGGGATATTTCTCCGGAGCGGCGGAGAGATACAGCAGTGCATGGGCAGCATCCGTATGCGGTTGTAATTGCATGCGCGGATTCCAGAGTGATTCCCGAGGACATTTTCCTGTGTGGTATCGGCGAGCTCTTTACGATCCGGGTGGCTGGCAATATCATTTCCGATCAGCAGCTTGGCAGTGTCGAGTATGCATTACGGCATCTGGGCTGTCCGTTTACACTGGTGCTGGGGCATACGCACTGCGGTGCAGTGGGAGCGGCGATCCTTGGTCATGGCGACGGATATATCAGGAGTATCACAGATGAAATTCATGCAGCCATTGGTGCGGAAACAGATGATGTAGAGGCAAGCAGGAAAAATGCCGAGCATAGTGCCGGGAAGATCCGGCAGGTACTTGCCCTGGATCCTGCGCTTAAGGGCTTCACTGTGGCAAGTGCGGTGTATGATGTGGAGACCGGAGAAGTGCTGTGGTGAGGTGCAATTTCGGATAACCTTCAGAAATATAGGAAATACCTTAAAATTAAAAGCGTGTCGGATGAAACATCCTCTATTGAAGATAAAATTGAGAGGGGGATGCTGGCTAGCCGAGGATGTCTCAGTAATAAATAAGCCCGTGACTTTTTGTCACGGGCTTTAAGCATTTCCATATATGATTACCAGATTGTCATCAGCGGATCGTTTCTGTGGCGACCGCTTTTCCTTAGCGGGCAGCGATCAAAACTTCCGGCATGCGGTCGATGATCAATGTGCAACGGCTGCAGCAGTTTCTGCCTGCTTTGCAGACTGATGGTTAAAGAAACCAGCCAGGAGTGCGCCGGAGATGTTGTGCCATACAGAGAAGACAGCACCTGGGATAGTAGCTAACGGATACTGTGCGAAGTGCGTTGCAGCGAGGCTTGTAGCAAGACCGGAGTTCTGCATTCCGACCTCGATGGAAATTGCACGGCACTTTGTTGTATCCAGACCCAGAACCTTGGCAACCGCATAGCCGGTAAGATAACCAAGGAGGTTATGGCAGATGACAACGGCAAGGATCAGAAGACCGGAGGTCATGATTCTCGCTGAGTTTGCGGAAACAACGGCGCCAACGATCAGAACAATAGCGGTTGTGGATACAAGAGGCAGTGCCTTTGCAGCCTTCTGTGTAAATTCGCCAAAGAAGTGATTTGCGACAAGACCAAGTACGATCGGGAATAAAACAACCTTAACGACAGACAGGAACATGGCAACAACATTGACATCGACGGTCTGTCCTGCGTACAGCAGAGTCAGGAGCGGAGTCATGACCGGTGCCAGGAGAGTAGATACGGCTGTCATGGAAACGGACAGTGGAACATCACCGTGAGAAAGATAGGTCATAACGTTAGAGGATGTACCGCCCGGGCAGGTGCCAACAAGGATAACGCCGACAGCAAGCTCCGGAGACAGGCGGAAAAGCTTGGTCAGCAGAAATGCGAGCAGCGGCATCAGCGTGAACTGGCAGACAGCACCGAGGATTACATCCTTTGGTCTTTTAAATACTTCAGCAAAGTCAGACGCCTTAAGCGTAAGACCCATACCAAACATTACGACGCCAAGCAGTGTGTTGATCCAGCTGGTTTTAATCCAGGAGCAGGTGGCAGGCGCAAAGAGAGCCAGAGCGGCAACTACCAGGACGATCAAAGCCATCCATTTGCCGACGAAGTTACTTACTTTTTCCAGTGTTTTCATTGTAGACCTCCTCATAATGAGTATGGAATGCATCTGCCTGAGCTTGGACATTCCAAAATGAAAAATATAAACGGGCCGGTTACAAAAAAAGCCTTTGTCCTTTCCTGCCATAGATCTGACAGGAAGAGACAAAGGCTGAAATTCCTCTGCGGTACCACTCTTCTTACTACTCCGTTTCCGAAGCAGTCACTTAGCCGCATCAAACAATGCGTGATCTATGATAACGGTGATCCTCCGTCGACGATTACTTGTTTGGTTCCAGCCAAAAAAACCAC
>DJXY01000095.1 GCA_002449915.1 Oribacterium sp. UBA6992 | reverse complement strand
AGCTAAGCTGGTGGTTTTGATTTCGAGTTGAATTGAAGCAGAAATTGAAACAGGCTTTAGGACCCAAGAGTGAAATTGCCGGCTTAGCTGTGTCCGAGTAGCTGGCTGGAAGATGATAAAGGGTAATGGCTAAGGATTAAGGGAGGACATGACAATGGATCTGCAGGAAGCGGTAAAAGATCTTGCTGCCTATGGAGTTAAGACCGGACTGATCGAGGAGAGCGATATCGTCTGGGCACTTAATACACTGATCGCGCAGCTTGGAGTGAGTGAGCTCAGCTTTACACGGGAGGATGTGCTTACGGAGGCATCTCAGATCGCCTTTGATGATACGGAAGCTGCAGAGGATGGCATCGGAAGTCCTCTAGGCACCATTGAGAGCGGAAATTATCTTGCCCATGTGCTTAAAACGCTTGACGATTATGCGGCGGAGCATGGACTGCTTCCGGATAACACGACGGTTTACCGGGATCTTTTTGATACAAGGCTTATGGGTGCATTGACACCGAGACCTTCGGAGGTTCAGGCAAGATTTGACGCGCTCTATGACGAGAGTCCCAGGGAGGCAACAGACTGGTACTATACTTTCAGCCAGGATACAGATTATATCCGCCGGTACCGGGTAAAGAAGGATCTGAAATGGAAGACGGAGACTCCTTATGGTGCACTTGACATTACCATCAATCTGAGTAAGCCGGAGAAGGACCCCAAGGCGATCGCGGCTGCCGGCAAGGCAAAGCAGACAGGCTACCCCAAGTGCCAGCTTTGCCGTGAATGTGAGGGCTACGCCGGACGTGTGGATTATCCTGCAAGAGAGAACCACCGCATTATCCCGCTTTTGATCCAGGGAGCAGAGTGGTGCCTGCAGTATTCGCCGTATGTATACTATAATGAGCATTGCATCGTGCTCAATGCCAAGCACACGCCGATGAAAATTGACGCGGATGCGTTCCGGAAGCTGTTTGATTTTGTAGCGCAGTTCCCGCATTATTTTGTAGGATCCAATGCGGATCTGCCGATTGTCGGAGGCTCAATCCTTGCGCATGAGCATTTCCAGGGCGGGCACTATGAGTTTGCCATGGCAAAGGCACCGGTCGAGAGAAGCTTTACTGTGCCGGGCTTTGAGGATGTGAATGCAGGCATCGTGAAATGGCCGATGTCCGTGATCCGTCTTTCCGGCAGGGATACGGAACGGATTAGTATGCTTGCGGACCGGATCCTTACCCACTGGAGAGCGTATACCGATGCCGATGCATTTATCTATGCCGAGACGGATGGCGTAAGACATAATACCATTACGCCGATTGCCCGTAAGAGGGGAGAGCGTTTTGAGCTGGACCTTGTACTTCGCAATAATATCACGACGGAGGAGCATCCTTTGGGAGTCTTCCATCCGCATGCAAAGCTGCATCACATCAAAAAAGAAAATATCGGGCTCATTGAAGTTATGGGACTAGCAGTACTGCCGAGCCGCTTAAAGGATGAGATGGCAGAGCTTAAAAAACTGATTTTATCCGGCGGAGATCTCCGGGAACATCCGGAAACGGCAAAGCATGCCGACTGGGTTTCGGAATTTAGCAAGGAGTATCAGCGTAATGGTGTGAGTTTTACCGAGGATAACATTGACGGCATCCTTCGTGAGGAAATCGGTAAGGTCTTCTGCCAGGTGCTGGAGGATGCAGGCGTTTATAAGCGGACAAAGGAAGGGCAGGAAGCATTCGACCGCTTTACCGCATCGATTTGAAATGCATACAAGAGTCTTGGAATCGGCGGATCTCCATGTGCTTTGTAGGCTGCATATTTTCTGTCGTATATTTATTTTGGCTCTTGAAACCTTAAACTGCGATTCTGTACCGGGATTTCTGACAATGTATCAGGATCCCGGATATTTTGGTGTCGCAGCATAAATTGCCCAGGGGATGGAATCCGCGATTTCGATGCATCGGATGTCTGCCTGAGGGAAATCAGAACGATGCAGATCCACATCGATTCCGATTCCGCTTTGTTCACGTACAAATGTATAGATTAAGGAATTTTCCATGATCCGGATGGGGATCTGGGGCACAAAGCCGAGTTCCTGACACTTTGTGACCACCGAATGGAAAATGCTGAATTTTTCATTGAGTGTGATCAGTCTTTCTTCTTTAAGCTCATCAAATGTTAATATGTCCTTTTGATACAAGGGATGTCCTTTATAAACTACGGCACATAGCTTTCTTTCAAAAATTTTTTCTTCATGGACCATCGGAGAGCGGAAATGATCAACCACATAGGCGGTGTCAATCTTTCCGCCCAGCAAAAGATCCCGGATGTTCTGATTAAAGTCTTCCGTCCATTCCACGGCTTCAGAGCTGATCAGCTCCTGGTTAAGCGACCTTAGGGCAGGGACTGCCTGCAGAGCTCTTATGACGCCGCAGGCAAACCCAACCCGTCGGGAGTGGCGGGAAAAATCCATGCGTTTCATTTCCATCTCCAGATCCTGCAGTCGGTAAAGCATTTCCTTACTGTGTTTATATAGATAGTCTCCGCTTCTCGTAGGTTCAAGTCCTGCCTGAGACCGTTGAAAGAGCGTGACGCCAAGCTCGTTTTCCAGTTTGTTCAGGTTTTTCCCCATGCCCTGCGGGGTGATATAAAAACGTTCGGAGGCCTTGTTTAAGCTTTTTGTTTCATAGCAGGCGCAGAAATAGCGCAGCGTCTTGGTGTCCATATCCGAAAATTCCTCCTGTAAAGTTCTATCCTTCGACGGCTTTTATTTTGTTTTACTCGTTTTATTTGATTTCAGCGTATCCATGAATTGCATTGTAGAAGCTTGTAGCTTATATTATACCTTCTTACCCACGGATTTTCTGTAAATCTCTGTAAAAATAACGTCGAGGTGCAAAAAAATATTTTCTACGCACTATCGGCTTGTTGATAGCGCGGATCGGGAAAGCCGTGTAAGATATACATAGTTAATTTGTTAACAAATATATTGACGATATGCAGAAATTTACAGGAGTGTGTCATGAGAAGTCGTAAATATCCTAACCTTTGCAAACCGATTACCATCGGTAAAACAACATTCAGAAACCGTATGTTTTCTGCTCCTATGGGCGGAACAGATATCACAAATGACGGCTGCATCGGACCGAAGTCCACAGCCTTTTACGAGCTTCGTTCCAAGGGTGGAGCGGCAGCTGTTACCGTCAGCGAATGCATGGTACATCCTGCAACAGACGGATCTCATGCGTATCATCTGGATGAGTCGATTCTCAATTCTCTTGCCTGTGCTACCTATACAGCAGACGCGATCCGCAGACACGGCGGTATTCCGAGTCTTGAGCTCTCCCACTCCGGTATGTTTGCAGGAACCTATATGACGGATAAGAAAAGACAGCATGAGCTTCATCAGTGGGGACCCTCGGAAACGGTGCGTGCAGACGGTGTGCCGGTAAAGGCGCTTACAAAGGAGATGATCGAGGAAATCGTGGCAGCCTACGGACATGTAGCCGGACTTGCAAAACGAGCAGGCTTTGAGATGCTTATGATCCATGGCGGTCATGGCTGGCTTATAAATCAGTTTCTGTCTCCGCTTTTTAACCATAGAACCGATGAATATGGCGGACCACTTGAGAATCGTACCCGTTTTGCAATCGAGGTACTCCAAGCTGTAAGGGATGCGGTTGGTCCGTTTTTCCCGATTGAGTTTCGTATGAGTGGAGCGGAGTTTACGGAAGGAGGATATGACCTTGAGGAAGGTGTCCGCATTGCGCAGGCGATTGAACCTTACGTAGACATCATTCACGTGTCCGCAGGTACGTATCAGAAAACCTTTGGCATTACGCATCCGTCCATGTTTGAGGAGCATGGCAGAAATGTTTTTCTTGCGGCAGAGATCCGAAAGCATGTGCATAAGCCGGTAGCAACCATCGGCGGACTCAATGACCCGGCGCAGATGGAGGAGATCATTGCTTCCGGAAAAGCGGATATTGCGTATATGGGCCGTGCTTTGCTCGCGGATCCGTTCCTTCCGAGAAAGATCAATGAGGGGAGAGATGATGAGATTGTGCATTGTCTCCGCTGCTTTACCTGTATGGCAGAGCGGGCAGCGACATCGACAAGACGATGTACGGTCAATCCACTGATCGGAAGAGAAATGGAGGGAGATGAAGTCCAGCTGGCACCGGTTAAGAAAAAGGTTCTGGTGGTTGGCGGTGGTCCCGGCGGACTGTACGCAGCCTATACTGCAGCCAGACGTGGCCATCAGGTTATCCTTTGCGAGAGGGAAAAAGAAGTCGGTGGAATCCTCAAGTCGGAGCAGGCGCTTCCGTTTAAATACGAGATGTATCAGCTCTCCGGTACATATCGTCTGCTTTGCGAGAGAGCCGGCGTTGAGATCCGTCTGGGAGTTGAGGTGACGCCAGATTATGTGGAGCAGGAAGCTCCGGATGCTCTGATCATCGCAGCGGGATCCACACCACTGGTGCCTCCGATTCCGGGACTGCATGGTGAGGATGGAAGCAATGTGATTATAGTGAATAACTATTATAAGGACAAGGATCGCTGCACGGATCATGTCGTTGTTTTCGGCGGTGGTCTTGCGGGTTGTGAGTGTGCGGTACATCTCGGTCAGGAGGGAAAGCATGTTGAAATTGTAGAGATGCGTGACATGCTTGCTCCGGATGCCAATGTCCGTCATCGTCCACTGCTTATGGCAGAGATCCATAAATACTGCACGGTCCACACTGGTTACAAGGGACTGAAAGTCACAAAGGAGGGTATCCTTTGTGAGACCAAGGAAGGAAAGCAGGTGCTGGTTCCTGGAGATACGGTGATCTGTGCGCTTGGACAGAGGTCCAGAACCGATGTTGTGGAAGCGCTGATGGATACCGCTCCTTTTGTACGCGTGATCGGAGACGCAGCGAGAGTATCCACCATTACCAATGCGGTTTACTGGGGCTACCATGCCGCATTGGACATCTGATCCCAGATACATACGTTGCTTCATATCTGGAAAGTTGATTTCATTCATATACATTCAGCTGACATTGACGTCAGTAGATAAATAAAAGAAGAGGGCGTGCGAAAATGATTTTCCATTTTCGCACGCCCTCTTTTGAAGGTGATTCTGCGGAGCAAGTAGTTAACAGAAGGAGGCCATGCTTCGCAGAGAGTGAAGAATACACTTAAATTTAAATGGCAGATATGCCAAAGGCATTTACAAGTGCATCCAGCTTGATGCCTTTTTTACACAACGGGCAGTCATGATAATCCGCATAGCTGTAATCCGGCAGATCCTTCCTGCCAAATACGGCAAGCACCGGGATACCGTTGATGTGATCAATCGCAGAGAACAATGCCGATATGCCGGCTATTGTACCTCCATAGTAATTTACAGCCTCCATGATCTTGTTTACAGATTTACCGGTGGAAATCGAGCCCTCCAGGATCAGTACATTTTTGCCCTGAATCATAGGTTTCAGATTGTCCCGGAAGATAATCTGCGAGTTGGAGTTATACTCGGGCTGAATGACATAAATGGTCTTATGTGCATTAGTATTAAGGAAGCCGGCCTTGCTGAGCTCCTCCGCAAGATAAGCTCCAATCACTTCGGTTCCTTCCGCACAGAGAATCGTATCTACGATTGTGCCATACAGATACATGGTGCTGAGTGTCTGCGCAATTTCATGTGCTTCGCTGACTCTTGATTTAAGAGTGGTGAGATCCAAATAATAATTGGTGTGGCAATGGTTTGTCGCAAAATGACCTTTCCGCACCTTGAGCGGAGCTCTTACGCCAGCGGTCTGAATTTTTGTATAAGCAATCGCATCCATACATCTGTCCTCCTCGGTTACTTTGCAAGTTTTTATTAACTTCAGTATAGCACGTTTTTAAAAAAGTGAATATAATTTTCTATAATTTAAAAAAATAAAAAGAATTTTGCATAACAGAAGAACTTGTAAAACAGAACAAATGTATGCTACTATATTTTTGCCGGGACTTGATTCAGGCTTAACTTTCGTGCTATAGTTTATGGGCTTTGTGACTGGATTAATGAAATTCTTTTACAGATTTTAGCAGAATTTCAGTAAAAAGATCCCGCTCCTTTACGGAACGGAAGCGTAAAAGTAATGATTGCGAATGTTTAACATTTGACTTTATACATGAAACTGGAGGATAGAATGGCAGAGCCAAAATATAATGCAGACAGTATTACCGTACTGGAGGGACTGGAAGCCGTACGCAGACGTCCGGGTATGTATATAGGTTCCATCAGTACCAAGGGACTCAACCATTTGATTTACGAGATCGTGGATAATTCCGTGGATGAACATCTTGCCGGATACTGCTCGGAAATCTGGGTGACGCTTGGTCCGGATGGCTCCTGCACGGTTCGGGATAATGGACGCGGGATCCCGGTAGGGATGCATAAAAAAGGCGTCTCTGCAGAGCGGGTTGTTATGACAACACTGCATGCGGGTGGAAAATTTGATAATAAATCTTATAAAACCTCCGGCGGACTGCATGGAGTCGGTTCCTCCGTCGTCAATGCGCTCTCGTCATATATGAGAGTCCGGGTATATCAGGATGGCAAAATCTATGAGGATGAGTATACACGCGGCATCCCGACAAAAGAGCTAGTCAAGGGTCTGCTCCCGGTCATCGGCAAAACCAAAGAAACCGGTACGGAGACTACGTTTATCCCGGATGGTGAGATTTTTGAAAAAACGCGCTTCAAGGAGGACTGGCTTAAGTCAAGGCTTCATGAAACTGCATATCTTAATCCGGATCTGATCATCCACTATGAGGATCAGCGGGGGGAAACACCTGAGATCATTAAGTATCATGAGCCGGATGGTATTTCTGCTTTTGTACGTGAATTAAATAAGGATTCCGAGACGGTAACTCCGGAAATTTATTTTAAAGGGACTTCCGGTAATACCGAAGTGGAGTGTTGTATTCAGTTTACGGATTCCTTTGAGGAAAACATCCTGGGCTTCTGTAATGATATTTTTACGCAGGAGGGCGGCACCCATATTGTCGGATTTAAGGGTAAGTTTACTCAGCTGGTTAACAGTTATGCAAGACAGCTTGGGATCCTTAAGGATAAGGATGCTAATTTTACCGGTGCAGATACAAGAAATGGTATGACGGCAGTTGTTGCCGTAAAATATCCGGAGCCTATTTTTGAAGGTCAGACCAAGACCAAGCTTGCATCTCAGGATGCATCAAAGTACGTTGCCAATGTAGTAGGAGACGAGCTTGAGCATTATTTTGACCGTAATGTCGAGGTAATCCGGACGATCATCGGCTGTGCGGAGAAGTCAGCCAAAATCCGGAAGCAGGAGGAAAAGGCCAAGACCAATATGCTTTCCAAGTCAAAGTATTCCTTTGACTCCAACGGAAAGCT
>DJXY01000016.1 GCA_002449915.1 Oribacterium sp. UBA6992 | reverse complement strand
GTGCCTCCCGTAAGCTGTCTCTTGAGCTCGGACATGAGCCAAGTCTTGAGGAGCTCTCACAGGCACTGGATATCCCGGTGGACCGTCTGCAGGAAATTCATGACATCGCTAAGGATCCTGCTTCCCTTGACAGTAAGGTCGGAGATGAAGAGGATACGAGCCTCGGCGATTTTGTGGCCGATGACAAAATCGGTACACCGGAGCAGGCAGCATCCAATACCATGATGCGTGAGGAAATCGACAAGGTTCTCAACGATCTCAAGGATCGTGAACGGGAAGTTTTGATCCTGCGTTATGGTTTGCAGGACGGTAAAGAACGCACACTGGAGGAAGTCGGTCAGATTTTTGGTGTTACAAGAGAGCGTATCCGTCAGATTGAGTCCAAGGCTCTTAAAAAATTGAATCTTCCAAAATACAGCAATTCTCTGAGAGGATTTCTGGAGGATTGATTTATAGGAAGATGAATCTGTAATAATTTATTGACACAAAATTCGGGGCTGTAAAAATAAAAATAGAAATAAAAATAATAAAATAGCTTCTTAAGCTAAAAAAGAAGAAGTCTACATTAAAAGCCTGAAAAAACTTGTCCTGCAGAGAATACGTTTCCGCCTGACCGTACAAAACGGGAAGCTGAAGCTATCTACAGGGCAAGTTTTTGATTGCACATTTTTGATTGAATCTATTTTTAGTATGCAATTTTATTGTTACCGTGTGAATTTTCACTTTAATCCTGAAGCGCTGTTTCGATTTCTCCAATTCTACGCTCAATTTCATCCACCTGCACATTGAGGGATTCTGCCTGATTCCGGATCGTTTCATATTGCTGGCAGGTAGTTTTAAGTAGTTCATCATCCAGGCAGAAGACTCCCAGAGTAAAGCTATACGGATATTTAAACTTTTTTTCTCCCGATGCAAAGCTCAAAACTGCATAGCCCTTGTCACAGGATTTCACCTGACCATCTCCATACTTCACATGTCTGAAATGTCTGCCTGTAATGTCCGGCAGCGTCGGAACGCTCATCTCTACTTTACTTTTCTGCTCTCTGAGATCATCCACTTGATCTCTAAGCTTCAGAACCTCCTGCAACAGTGCATCTCTTTTTTCACGTTCACGTTTGCTGAGCTTTGGTGCCCTCGGTGCTTCAGATTTTGAACCACTCATACAACCTCCTTATCTGATCCTAAAATCTATTTTCACCTTTATTATAACCTAATTCCGGCTTTAAAGACTCCCCTAAAACAGATTTTAAGCCTTTTCTTATGTACAAAATATTTCTTCCTTTAACGTTATTTTGGTGACATTTTATTTTATCAAGCTTATAATAGAACTAAGAAATCGTTGTACAGTACGAGCGTGATGGTCTTACAAAAGCTTACAAAGAATATGGAGGGACACGTATGAGGAAGCTTACACACAATGAAATTATTGAGTTAAGAGCCTGCAAGTATATGGATAATCCAAGACAGGAGCTTTACACAAGGCTGGAGAGGTTCTATGCAGATGATCCTGAGGCATTGAAGGAATTTAAGGATCTGCAGGAGCTTGCCAAGGAGGTGGAATTTCTGCCCAATACCGATGATACCAATTCCAAGGTTTCTCAGGCTTACAGCCAGTCCAATCATGTATATTTTGAACGTATGCGTGACATGCTGCTCTCTCTCGGATATACCCCGGAAGCAGCCGAAGAAGATGAGGGGAAACGTCGGTCTGTATGGGAGCTGGTCGGCGAGGTGCTCAACAACTATGACAAGACTCTCAAGGATAAGGGTCCCGGATGGAGCACCATGGGCAACAGGAAGTAAGAATCGCATAACACCCCATAGCCACATAAGGACTATGGGGTGTTGCAGTGTGTAAATATAGCTGGTCATCTTGCGTATGCCAGGCGCATGAGACATACAACCTCAATATGTGCATCATTGTCCAAGCTGACTTTCAAGAGAAGCATACTTCACTTCGCCCATCTTTACTTCTCCTGCTTCTTGATATAAGCTGTTACTTCGGCAAGACTCATGTCCTGTTTTCTTGCCATTCGTGCCATGTCTTCATATTCGTATTTTTCTCTTTTTACGCCATAACCGGAAGACACTTTTTTGCGCACTTCTCCCAAATCCGTCCGTACCATTTCCGTGGTACGGGAAAGGATATGGCGGCGGCTGATATTTTCACGCACACCGAGCGTTGTGGTATGCCGGAAGATCAGCCCGAGTATTTGATCTTTATCCTTTTCACGGCACATGACGGTCAGCAAAACCCCAGGACGCGATTTTTTCATCTGCGCAGGCATTGTATATACCTCCAAAGCTCCTGCTGCAAAAAACTGTTCTTCAGCATAACCGATTGATTCAGCCGTCATATCATCGAGATTGCAGAGAAATTCAATAACCGTATCACTGGCTTCTTCTGTTTCTCCCAGCAAAGCACGGACGCAGTTGACCGCAGTAAAATCCTTTTTCCCCATGCCGTAGCCGATGGCCGCGGTTCTCATCACCGGCATATCGCCGAATCTTGTGGCAAAGTGTTTCAGCAGTGCCGCTCCGGTGGGCGTGCATAGTTCGCTTTTGACCCCGCCTCCGTATATCGGCACATCCCGCAAGATATATGCGGTTGCCGGTGCGGGAACGGGAAGGATACCGTGGGCGCATTTAATATGACCACTGCCGACATGAACCGGGGATACCACGACCTGATCGGGCGACAGGCACTCCATTAACATACAAACCGCCGTAACATCCGCAACGGCATCCAGCGTTCCGACTTCGTGGAAATGAATTTCCGTTACTGGAACACCATGGACATGGCTTTCCGCTTCTGCGATCAGGGAATAGACCGCCAGAATATCCGCTTTTACCTTTTTAGATACCGGCAGTTCTTCAATAATATGCTCAATCTCATGCATACCACTGTGATGATGGTGGTGTCCACCGTCGGAATGCTTGTGTTCATGTCCA